>NZ_RCOE01000205.1:0-57877 GCF_004321495.1 Pseudomonas sp. Sample_10 | reverse complement strand
ATGCAGCCGGTGACGCTCTGCGTCACTGCCGCAGTGGACGCGGAGCGTCCGTTGAGGCATTCCCACGCAGAGCGTGGGAACGATCATCAGGACTGACTGGTTGGCGTCGATGGAGCCGGCGCGACAGTCGGGGTGACAGCAGGCGTTGGCGCGGTCGCGGAGTTCGATGCGCTGACTGGAGCTGCGGTCGGGGTTGCCGGCTTGGCCGCTGCCACAGCTGGCTTGGCAGCGGCTTTAGGAGCTGCCGGCTTCTTCACCGCTGGCTTCTTCGCAGCAGCAGGTTTTGCCGCTGGTTTGGCTGCAGGTTTAGCGGCGGCGGTTTTAGCGGCTGGCTTTGCTGCCGGTTTGGCTGCTGGCTTGGCAGCCGCTTTAGCGGCGACCGGTTTGGCCGCTGCCTTGGCTGCTGCAGGTTTCGCTGCGGCAGTTTTTGCCGCTGGCTTGGCGGCAGGTTTGGCTGCGGCTTTTGCCAGTGGTTTAGCCGCGGTCTTTGCGGCCGGTTTGGCAGCAGGTTTTGCCGCTGCAGTCTTCGCCGCAACAGGCGCGACCTTGGCACCGGTCAGTTTTTCGATTTGCTTGGTCAGGGTATCGACCTTGCTGTGCAATGCTTTTACTTCATTGCGGCTCGGTACGCCCAGACGCGAAATGGCGCTGTTCAGACGCTTGTCGAAAGCGCCTTCGAGCTCATCCCACTTGCCCAGTGCGCGGTCTTTCACGCCGCTGATGCGCGATTTGGCCGAAGAAGCGGAGTCCTTGGCGGCGTCGACTTTTTTGCCCACGGCGCTCTTGGTGAGCTTCTCGGCTTTCTCACCGTCCTTAACCAATGCATCGAAGAGTTTGCTGCCGTCAGTGTCGATCTTCGAGTACACGCCCAAACCAGCCAGCCAGATTTTACGGGAGTAGTCTTCGACTTTCCCGATCCACGAGCTGCCTTCTTTTTCGGTGTTCTTTTTAACAGCCATCCCGTTCTCCTTAAGATTTACGCGCGACACGTTCGAGCAATGCCGTCAGCTCATCGAGCTTAGCAGAGAGTGTCTCAACGTCATGTTTAGACGGAATGCCGATACGATTCAAGGCACTTGCGACACGCGTGTCGAACGCCTTCTCGACCCTGTCGAGTTGAACTTCGACCTTGCCCTTGAAAGTGCTCACTTCACTCTTGGCTTCGTCGATCTCGGCATTCGCTGCTTCAAGTTTCTCGGCAACTACTTTTTTGCCTTTCTTTTCAACAGATTGGCCAGCTTTTACCAACTCTTGAAAGTATTCGCTGCCCTCTTGCCCAACCTTGGCGTAGGCACCCAGGCCTGCCAGCCAGACCTTGCGGGCATAGGATTTGACGTCGCCCAGAGTACTGGTCGATGCGTCGATTTTTTTCTTCAAAATTGCTTTGGCCATGGTCCACCTCACGCGCAGAAGGTTTGAGGAACTGCCCGCGAAATTGTCGGGCTCTGGCACAAAGTAGGGAGAAAAATTAGAAACGGCACCCTAACAACTGACATAAAAGCTCGGGTGCAGCGCAAAAAAGTGTAGGAGTGAGCCTGCTCGCGAAAGCGGACTTTCAGTCAAATTGCCAGTGACTGACAGACCGCTATCGCGAGCAGGCTCACTCCTACAGGGAATCGAATTTCAGACAAAAATCAGACCAGCGCTTTATCCAGCGCCTTCTCGATTTCCGCTTTGATCATGCCGCTCATGGCCGACATCATCAGGCCGAGCTCTACATCGACCTTGATCGAATCCTCGGTGACATGCACCGCGCCCTTCACACCCGAACGCTTGAGGTTGAGGGTATCTCCGGACCACTGCGGCTCCAGGCCATATTGCTCGGAGAGTTTCTGCGCCAGCTTGTCGGCCTTCTCGCGCGCCGCTTCTTTGCCCAGGCCATGGGCACGTTCAACACTAATACGGGCCATCGAATGACTCCTGCTTATGAATGCTTTCCCGGAGCATCTTGACCTCTGCTGCGTCAAAACGTCCCGATGGTTGCCCATCTTACCTTCAGCCTTGCCAAGACAAAGCATCCCTTGGGGATTAGAATGTCGCGCATTCTCTTTTGGTGACAGCGATATGACTGATCAGCGCAAAGGCAGCGATGCCGAACCCACCACTCACTTCGGCTTCAAAAACGTTCCGGAAAGCCAGAAAGCGGAAAAAGTCGCTGAGGTTTTTCACTCGGTAGCCGCCAAATACGACCTGATGAACGACCTCCTGTCGGGCGGCATGCACCGTCTGTGGAAGCGTTTCGCGATCGAACTGTCGGGCGTTCGCACCGGTAACCGCGTGCTCGATATCGCCGGCGGCACCGGTGACCTTACCCGGAAATTCTCGCACCTCGTCGGCCCGACCGGCCAGGTGGTGCTGGCCGACATCAACGAGTCCATGCTCAAGGTCGGTCGTGACCGCTTGCTGGACCTGGGTGTGGCGGGCAACGTCGAATTCGTCCAGGCCGATGCGGAAAAACTGCCGTTCCCGGACAATCATTTCGACTGCGTGACCATCGCCTTCGGCCTGCGCAACGTGACGCACAAGGAAGACGCCCTGCGCTCCATGCTGCGTGTACTCAAGCCGGGCGGCCGTCTGCTGGTCCTCGAGTTCTCGAAGCCGACCAACGCGCTGATGTCCAAGGCCTACGACGCCTACTCGTTCGCCTTCATGCCACTGATGGGCAAGCTGATCACCAATGACTCGGAAAGCTATCGCTACCTGGCCGAATCGATCCGCATGCACCCGAACCAGGAAACCCTGAAGTCGATGATGGTCGAGGCCGGTTTCGACCGTGTGACCTATCACAACATGACCGCAGGCATCGTTGCCCTGCATCGCGGCATCAAGCCCTGATGCTGCTCGCCGGCCTGCTCGCCAGCGTTGAACTCGGTCTGAACCGGGTGCTTCGTCTCGACAGCACGGCGCTGCCGCGGCTCGCGCATTTGAGCGGCAAAGTGATTGCCGTCGATTGCCGCAGCCCGGCACTGCAATTGTTCATCCTGCCCAGCGACGAAGGCCTGATGCTGGCCTCCCAGTGGGAAACCGGCGCCGACTGCACCTTGCGCGCACCGGCTTCCAGCCTGTTGAAACTGGCGATGAGCAAGGACAAGACCTCCGTTCTGCATGGCCCTGAAGTCGAACTCGACGGTGACAGCGGTGCGCTGCTGGAACTGGCGGCGATCCTTCAGGACCTGGAGCTGGACTGGGAGTATGAACTCTCACGCTGGCTAGGCCCGGTCGCCACGCAGCTGGTCGGTGGTCATTTGCGCAGTCGCGCGCGCTGGTATCAGCAAGGATTTACCAGCCTGGGCCAGAACCTGGGCGAATACCTGGCCGAAGAGTCGCGCACCCTCGTTGGCCAGCGCGAAGCCGAAGCGCGATTCAGTGAACTGGACCAGATCAAGCTCGATCTGGAACGTCTCGAGGCGCGTTTCGAGCGCCTTTCCCGATCCCTCGACCCAAGCGATAACGCATGAAGCTGCTTGCCGTCCGCCGTTTGTTGCGCATCCAGCGCGTCGTGATTCGCTACCGCCTCGATGACCTGCTGTTCGCCCTGCCGCTGCCCTGGTTCCTGCGGGTATTGCGTTATGCCTTGCCGTGGCGCTGGTTCCCGCGCAGGACCCTGGACCTGAGTCGCGGCGCGCGACTGCGTCTGGCACTGCAGGACCTGGGGCCGATCTTCATCAAGTTCGGTCAGATCCTGTCTACCCGCCGCGACTTGCTGCCAGAAGACATCGCTGATGAACTGATGAAGTTGCAGGACCGCGTGCCGCCATTCGACTCGCAGGTCTCGGTCAAGCTGATCGAAGAACAGCTCGGCAAGAAAATCAGCGAGGTGTTCAGCCGTTTCGACGTCGAACCACTGGCCTCGGCCTCGGTGGCGCAGGTGCATGCCGCGCAGCTGAAAACCGGCGAAGAAGTGGTGGTCAAGGTGATCCGCCCGGGCCTCAAGCCGGTGATCGCCCAGGACCTGGCGTGGCTGTTCATCCTCGCCCGCGCCGCCGAAAAACTCTCGGCCGATGCACGCCTGTTGCACCCGGTGGACGTGGTCAGCGACTACGAAAAAACCATCTATGACGAACTCGACCTCCTGCGCGAGGCGGCCAACGCCAGCCAGCTGAAGCGCAATTTCGAAGGTTCGCCGCTGCTGTATGTGCCGCAAGTCTACTGGGACTGGTGCCGTCCGAAAGTGCTGGTGATGGAGCGTATCTACGGCATTCAGGTGACCGATCTGGCGACCCTGGCCGACCAGCGCACCGACATGAAAATGCTCGCCGAACGCGGTGTGGAGATCTTTTTCACCCAAGTGTTCCGCGACAGTTTCTTCCACGCCGATATGCACCCCGGCAATATTTTCGTCAGCACCGTGAGCCCGTGGAGCCCGCAATACATCGCGATCGACTGCGGCATCGTCGGCAGCCTGACCCCGGAAGACCAGGATTACCTGGCACGCAACCTGTTCGCCTTCTTCAAGCGTGATTACCGGCGCGTGGCGCAGTTGCACATCGATTCGGGCTGGGTGCCGGCGGAAACCAAGCTCAACGAATTCGAAGCGGCGATCCGCACCGTTTGCGAGCCGATTTTCGAAAAACCGTTAAAAGATATTTCATTTGGCCAGGTGCTGATGCGCCTGTTCCAGACCGCGCGCCGCTTCAACATGGAAGTGCAGCCGCAACTCGTTCTGCTGCAGAAAACCCTGCTCAATATCGAAGGCCTGGGACGTCAGTTGTACCCGGATCTCGATTTGTGGAACACCGCGCAGCCATTTCTCGAACGCTGGATGCGCGAAAGGGTCAGCCCCAAAGCCTTGATTGGCAATGTGCAGAGCCAGTTCGAACAGCTCCCGCACCTGGCCAACATGGCCCGCGATCTGCTCGAACGCATGTCCCAACCCCACGCCTACGACCCGCCGCCACCGTGGCACCGTCGTCGCGATGACTGGTTCTTGCGCCTGCTCGGCACGGCGCATCTGGCGGGTGGCGCGATCCTCGCCGCTGGTGGCCCGCTGAATGAACTGGCCTATTGGCCCGCCGGGATCATGATGGCGGTCGGCTTGTATCTGGTCGTTCGCCGATAGCCAGTTGCGTGAACGACTGGCACACTGTTTCAACGCTTGGGTTCGACTAATGAAGTGTTGAACCCGCTGTCGGAGTCGAAGATGAAAAACTGGCTGGACGAGATCAAGTGGGACGCTGACGGCCTGGTGCCCGCGATTGCCCAGGATCACAAGACCGGGCGCGTCCTGATGATGGCCTGGATGAACCGCGAAGCGCTGGAACTGACCGCTGCCGAAAACCGCGCGATTTACTGGTCACGTTCCCGTGGCAAGCTGTGGCGCAAGGGCGAAGAGTCCGGCCATGTGCAAACCCTGCATGAGATGCGCCTGGACTGCGACGCCGACGTGATCATCCTGATGGTCGAGCAAATCGGTGACATCGCTTGCCATACCGGCCGCCAGAGCTGCTTCTACCGCGTCTACAAAAACGGCGACTGGACAACGGTCGACCCGGTTCTGAAAGATCCGCACGCCATCTATTCCGCTTTTGCAGGACACAAACATGAGTGACACTCTGACCCGCCTGGCTCAAGTGCTGGAGGAGCGCAAAGGCGCCGCCGCCGACAGTTCCTATGTCGCCAGCCTGTACCACAAGGGCTTGAACAAGATTCTGGAAAAAGTCGGCGAAGAGTCGGTCGAAACCATCATTGCCGCCAAGGACGCCGCCGTCAGTGGTGACTGCAGCGATGTGATCTACGAAACCGCCGATCTGTGGTTCCACAGCATGGTCATGCTCGCCCAACTGGGGCAGCATCCACAGGCTGTACTCGATGAACTGGACCGTCGTTTCGGTCTGTCCGGACACGCCGAGAAAGCCTCGCGTCCGTCCGCCTGAACAACTATTAGAGAGGAGCAGCAACATGGGCATTTTTGACTGGAAACACTGGGTCGTCATCCTGGTTGTTGTCGTACTGGTGTTTGGCACCAAGAAACTGAAAAACCTCGGCACCGATGTCGGCGAATCGATCAAGGGCTTTCGTAAAGCCATGAACGATGACGAAAAACCGGCCGACCCGACGGCCACTCCAGCCCAACCGGTTCCGCCGGTTCAGCCTCAGGCCTCTGTCAATCAGCCGCACACCATTGACGTGCAGGCGCAGAAAGTCGAAGAGCCGATTCGCAAAGACGTGTGAGCACTGACTAATGTTTGGTATCAGCTTCTCTGAACTGCTGCTCGTCGGCCTCGTTGCCCTGCTGGTGCTGGGTCCCGAGCGCTTGCCGGGCGCAGCGCGCACCGCCGGCCTGTGGGTCGGGCGACTGAAGCGCAGCTTCAACGCGATCAAACAGGAAGTTGAACGTGAAATCGGTGCCGACGAGATTCGTCGGCAACTGCACAACGAGCACATCCTGTCGCTTGAACAGGAGGCGCGGAAAATCTTCACGCCGACCCAGCAGGAGCCTGCGCCGGTCGAGCACGTGGGAGGGCAGACGATTCAAGCACCTGCCCCTGCGACAGCACCGGCAGTTGCAGCTGTCGAGTCCGCTCCCCCTGTAGCAGCCACTCCGGTTGAACCCGTTACACCTGCGGCTGCGCCCGTTGCGCCGGCCCCTCATGACCCAACACTGCCGCCGCGAGCCCCATGAGCGATCTCCCAGAAAACGACCAGCACATGCCGCTGGTTTCGCACCTCACCGAGTTGCGTACCCGTCTGCTGCGCTGTGTAGCGGCGATCTTCATCATTTTTGCCGGGCTGTTCGCCTTCACCCAGCAGATCTACACCTTCGTTTCGACGCCGCTGCGTGCTTATCTGCCGGCCGGCGCGACGATGATCGCCACCGATGTGTCGTCGCCATTCCTGACGCCGTTGAAGCTGACGATGATGGTCTCGCTGTTCCTGGCGATCCCTGTGATCCTGCATCAGATCTGGGGCTTCATCGCACCCGGCCTGTACAAGCATGAAAAACGCATCGCCGTGCCCTTGCTGGTCTCCAGCATCTTTCTGTTCTATGCCGGCATGGCGTTCGCCTACTTCCTGGTGTTCCCGCTGATCTTCAAGTTCTTCGCCGCCGCCACGCCGGCCGGTGTGGAAATGATGACCGACATCACCAGCTACCTCGATTTCGTCATGACGCTGTTCTTCGCCTTCGGCGTGGCGTTCGAAATTCCGGTGGCTGTGGTGTTGCTGGTGTGGATTGGCGTGGTCGACGTCAAATACCTGAAGAAAATCCGTCCGTACGTGATCATCGGCTGCTTCGTGGTCGGCATGATCCTGACCCCGCCGGATATCTTCTCGCAGACCCTGCTGGCCGTACCGATGTGGATGCTGTTCGAAGTCGGCATCCTGTTCAGCAGCCTGATCAGCAAGCGTGGCGAGCATCCGGACGATCAACCGGCTGACGATCACAACGACCAGCCGCCAGCGACCCAAGCGTGAACCTGCTGTTACTGGAAGAGGCCGATTTCATTGCGGCCGACCGGGTGATCCTGCGTGATCGCCGGTTGACCCACATGCAGGAAGTCCATCGCTGCGAAGTCGGCGACAGCCTGCGTGTCGGGCGCATCGGCGGGCTGATGGGCTCGGCCGAAGTGCTGCGCCTGGATACTGCCGAAGCCGAATTGCGCGTTACCCTCGATCAACCACCGCCGACCAAGCTGCCGTTGACCCTGGTGCTGGCCCTGCCACGCCCCAAAATGCTGCGCAGAGTGTTTCAGACTGTTGCAGCCATGGGTGTGCCACGCATCGTGCTGGTGAACAGCTACCGCGTCGAGAAGAGCTTCTGGCAGACGCCATTCCTGGAGCCTGAAGCCATTCGCGAGCAACTGATCCTCGGCCTGGAACAAGCGCGGGACACTGTGCTGCCGGAAGTTGTCATCGAAAAACGCTTCAAACCCTTCGTCGAGGATCGCCTGCCTGCCATCACCGAAGGCACCCTCGGCCTAGTGGGGCATCCGGGCAACTACCCGCCCTGCCCGCGTGCCTTGAGCGAACCGGTAACCCTGGCCATCGGCCCTGAAGGTGGCTGGATTCCCTACGAAATCGACCTGCTGGGCAAATCCGGCCTGCAACCGGTGCAACTGGGCGAGCGCATCCTGCGCGTCGAAACCGCCGTGACGGCCTTGCTCGCACGACTCTTCTAACCGACTCTGAGAAATCTGTAGGCGCGAGCCTGCTAGCGATGGCGGTGTACCAGCCAACATTGAAGTGGCTGACACTCCGCCGTCCGCTTATCGGGCAGCGCCTACAGAACCCCACGCCACTGCCGATATACCTCCCATAAAACCAATGTGTGGTCCGAGGGAGTTACAGCATGTACCAATGGCTGGCCGATAAGCTGGGAAATGTAGGTGTAAACCGCAAGTTGGGCGTCGGCTTCGGTCTGGTGCTGCTGCTGACATTGCTGATCACGTTTACCGGCTGGACCGGTCTCGGTGAAGTGACGAGTCGCGGCGACAAGCTCGGTTTCATTTCCGAGATCAACGGCCTGACCAAGGACCTGCGCATCGCCCGCCTCGACTACGAAATGCGCCGCGGCGAACAAGGTCCTGGTGCGGTCAATGACCTGCTGGGCAAGCTCGAAACCGGCCTGCAAGCGGCTCGCCAGATGATCGAACAACCCGCCGACATCGCCATGATCGACCAGCAACTGGCCGCTGTCAGCCTGTACAAACAAGGCTTCACCGCCCTGACCCAGGCCGGCGCCAACCGTGAAGATGCCCGCAGCAAACTCGGCGCTACCGCCGACAACGCCGTTGCCAAAGTCGCTGAGGTTGAAAAATCCATGCTGCAAGGTGACAGCGTGGCGGCATTCAACAGCGTGATCGAGCTGAGCAAACTGATCCAGCAGGCGCGCTTCCAGGTTCGCGGCTACACCTACAGCGGCAAGAGCGAAGCCGAGCAGCCGGCCCTCGATGCGATCGACAATGCCCTGAAATACCTCGAAAGCCTGCCCGCCAAACTGCCTGAAGAACACCTCGCCAACCTGCAACTAGCCACCGACTCGCTCAAGGCTTACCGCGCCGCGGTGAGTCAATACCGTGACTCCCAGGTCGCCAGCGTCGACGCCCTGAAACGCATGGCGGCCCAAGGCGAAATCCTGCTCCAGGTGAGCAACAAACTGACGGTTTCGCAAACCTTGGTACGCGATACCGATGTAGCGCATGCCAAAAACATGCTGTTGGTGGCCACCGCCCTGGCACTGGTCTTCGGTCTGTTCGCTGCCTGGGCCATCACCCGGCAGATCGTGATTCCGCTCAACCAGACCCTCAAAGTGGCCGAACGCATTGCTTCCGGCGATCTGACCCACAACCTCGAATCCAAACGCCAGGACGAACTGGGGCAGCTGCAACGTGCGATCCAGAGCATGACCCAGGGCCTGCGCGAGCTGATCGGCGGCATCAGTGATGGCGTCACGCAGATTGCCAGCGCCGCCGAAGAGTTGTCGGCTGTAACCGAGCAAACCAGCGCCGGGGTCAACAGTCAGAAGGTCGAGACCGACCAGGTGGCCACGGCCATGAACGAAATGACCGCCACGGTGCAGGAAGTTGCACGCAACGCCGAGGAAGCCTCCGAGGCCGCGGTCGCCGCCGACCAGCAGGCCCGCGAAGGTGACAAAGTGGTGGGCGAAGCCATTGCCCAGATCGAGCGCCTGGCCAAGGAAGTGGGAAACTCCACCGAAGCCATGGGCGAGCTCAAGCGCGAGAGCGACAAGATCGGCAGTGTGCTCGACGTGATCAAGTCCGTGGCACAACAAACCAACCTGCTGGCGCTCAACGCTGCCATCGAAGCCGCCCGTGCCGGTGAAGCCGGACGCGGCTTTGCCGTGGTCGCCGACGAAGTGCGCAGCCTGGCCCAGCGCACCCAGAAATCCACCGAAGAAATCGAAGAGCTGATCGTCGGCCTGCAAAACGGCACCCAGCAAGTGGCGACCATCATGGACAACAGCCGAAGCCTGACCGACAGCAGCGTCGAACTGACGCGCCGCGCCGGTGGCTCACTGGAAAGCATCACCCGCACGGTTTCGGCAATCCAGGCGATGAACCAACAGATTGCCGCCGCCGCTGAACAACAGAGCGCCGTGGCTGAGGAGATCAACCGTAGCGTGCTGAACGTGCGGGATGTCTCGGACCAGACCTCGGCCGCCAGTGAAGAGACCGCGGCCTCCAGTGTTGAGCTGGCGCGGTTGGGAACGCATCTGCAAATGCTGGTGGGACGGTTCAAGGTTTGAGGTGATCCGATCTACTTGATCGTTACTTGATCGTTCCCACGCTCTGCGTGGGAATGCATCCTCTGTCGCTCTGCGTCACGCCCGAGAAAGGACGCGGAGCGTCCTGGGCGGCGTTCCCACGCGGAGCGTGGGAACGATCAGGCCATAAAAAAACCCGCTTTCGCGGGTTTTTTCATTACGCCATCTGAGGCTGTACGCTCAACGGTTTGAGCGGCAACAACGGGGCATGAGGGTCGGCCTTGACCGACTTGCGCCACGCGCCCAGCCACTCCGGATGGCCTTCGTTCCAGACCTGCTCATGCAAGCGGGCCAGAGCCACCGGATCGCTCAACAGCTGCACACGCTCGTTGTTGGTCAGGCCTTGCGGCCCAACTTTCATCGCGTGCCGCACGCGCTCGATCCGTAGCCATTCAATCGGCTCGGCCTCACGGTGACGCGAGGTCGCCAGCGAGCACGCCAAGGCGTTCTGCTGCGGATCGACCACCGAACGGACGAAGCCGTCGTTCAGCGCATGCCAACGGTTTTCGTGGGTGTACTGGTCAGTAGCCAGCAATGCCTGCGGCGGATTGTATTCCTCAGGGATCAGGAACAGGCTCTCGTCGCGGGATTTCAGGCCCAGGCCGACACGGCTGGAAATCACCGAGACCGGGATCGACAGCATCAGCGAACCGACGATCGGCACCAGCCACCACAGGAAGCTCGGGTTCAGCCAGATCACCAGCAAGGCCCAGAAGAAGCCCAGCAAGGTTTGCGGGCCGTGGCGCTTGACTGCTTCGCTCCAGGGCGTGGAGTCGTCGTCACGTTGTGGCGAATTCCAGGTGGCAGCCCAGCCGAGGAACGCGGCAAGCACGAATCGGGTGTGGAAAATCATCCGCACCGGTGCCAACAGCACGGAGAACAGCATCTCCAGCAGCATCGACAATGTCACCTTGAACTTGCCGCCGAACTCTTTCGCGCCCTTGGCCCAGATCAGGATGATGCTCAACAGCTTCGGCAGGAACAGCAGCACGATGGTGGTCGAGAACAGCGCGATGGCCTTGTCCGGGTGCCATTGTGGCCACAGCGGATAAAGCTGGCGCGGTTCAAGGAAGTACTGCGGCTCCATCAACGTGTTGACTGCCAGCAGCGCCGTCGACAACACCAGGAAGAAGAACCACAGCGGCGCCGACAGGTAAGACATCACACCGGTCAGGAACACGGCACGGTGCACCGGGTGCATGCCCTTGACCAGGAACAGCCGGAAGTTCATCAGGTTGCCGTGGCACCAGCGACGGTCACGCTTGAGTTCATCCAGCAGGTTCGGCGGCAGCTCTTCATAGCTGCCCGGCAAGTCGTAGGCAATCCACACGCCCCAACCGGCACGGCGCATCAGCGCGGCTTCAACGAAGTCGTGGGACAGGATCGCACCCGCGAACGCGCCTTTACCGGGCAGCGGCGCCAGGGCGCAGTGCTCGATGAACGGCTTCATGCGAATGATCGCGTTGTGGCCCCAATAGTGCGATTCACCCAGTTGCCAGAAGTGCAGACCGGCGGTGAACAGCGGACCGTACACCCGGGTCGCGAACTGCTGCATGCGTGCATACAGCGTGTCCATGCCCGACGCACGCGGCGCGGTCTGGATGATCCCGGCGTCCGGCGTGGCTTCCATCAGACGCACCAGACTGGTCAGGCACTCACCGCTCATCACCGAGTCGGCGTCGAGTACGACCATGTACTTGTAGTCACCGCCCCAGCGACGGCAGAAGTCGTCGAGGTTACCGCTCTTGCGTTTTACCCGACGGCGGCGGCGGCGATAGAAGATCTTGCCGAAGCCCTTGGCTTCCCGGCAGACGTCCAGCCAAGCCTGTTGCTCGGCCACGCAGATGTCGGCGTCGTTACTGTCGCTGAGCACGAAGAAGTCGAAGCGATCCAGATCACCCGTGGCCGCGACCGATTCGAACGTTGCGCGCAGACCGGCGAATACCCGCGGCACGTCTTCGTTGCAGATCGGCATCACCAGAGCGGTGCGTGCGTCCTTTGGAATCGCCTCGTTGCCGGCGCTTTTACCGGAAATGCGGTACTTGTCGTGGCCGGTGAGCAACTCGAGGAAGCCCATCAGCGCGGTCCAGAAACCTGCCGAAACCCAACAGAACAGGATCCCGAACAGAATCAGGATGCTGGTCTGCAATGCATACGGCAGCACTTGGGTAGCGGTTTGCAGCAGCGGCTGATGCAGGACTTCTTCGAGGTCGACGAACGACCAGCCCTGATACGGCATGATGCCTTTCATGTACCAGCCGGCCACGATGGTCTGGCCGAGCATCAACACCAAAAGAATGTAGCGACGGATCGAACCCACGGTACGCCAGCGTGCTGCGGGCAGGACGCGTTCGTCCTTCGGCGGCTTCGGCGGGTTGGTACGACCGGTCATCCGGCGCCAGCCTCGTACCAGGATGTTGGTACGCCAAGGCTCGGGCACGACCTTGGTCCGGCGAATCGGCGGAGTGGCCTTGAGGCAAACCCGACCGCTGGCGTCGAGCGCCAGCATTTCGGCGTCCTGCAACTCTTCGGCGGTGCTCAGGGTCAGGCGCTTGCCCACCGAAGCCTGGGCGGCCTCGGTGGGGGCGTCGAACGTGGAGGACGACAGGCGTTCGTGCAACTCGCTGAAGGACTTGCAGCCCGCGAGCTCCGCGCGCTGCTGGTCGGTCATCGGCAGATGCGCCAGATACTCCGAAAGAGTTTCTGGCTGTACTAGAGAATTACTCATCGGCAGGCAACTGATAGCTCCAGGTCTCGGTCAGGACTTCTTCAGTCGGTGCCGATTCCGGTGTGGCTGGGGCCGCGTCAGCAGCGACAGGCTGCTTGGCGTCTGTATTGGCCTTGTCCTTGGCATCTGCAACCGGTTTGGCTTCGGCATGCTTGGCCTCGGCTTGCTTGGCTTCCTTGTCCATCTTCTCTTGTTGCTTGGCGGCGACTTTGTCGGCCTTGGCAACGGACGAGTTCGACGCTGGAACCGCCGACTTGGCCAGGTCAGCCGTCACAATTGGCTGCACCAGCGCAGCGCGCATTTCGGTGGACTTGCTCGGGTCCTTGATCTTCATGCGCAAGGTCAGGCGCCAGCCCTTGGTTTCAGGGTTGTAACGGACGCTGTTTTCCACGACCTCGGCGTTGTCACCCACGCTGACCTGGCTGCGAACGTCGGCATCGGCCGGCAATGCCGCCAGCGATGGACCTTCGAAATCCACCAGGTACGCCACGCTACCGTCCGGCTGACGAATCAGGTTGGACTGTTTCACGTCACCGGTGGAGCGCAAGGTTTGCTTGACCCAGGCGCTGTCCGGCGCGTGAATCGAAGCCTCATCCATGGTCCAGTGCATACGATAAGCGACATCAAGCGGCTGGCCGGGTTCCGGCATCTTTTCCGGGCTCCAGAACGCCACGATATTGTCGTTGGTTTCGTCAGCGGTCGGAATCTCTACCAGATCGACGGAGCCTTTGCCCCAGTCGCCTTTCGGTTCGATCCAGGCACTTGGGCGCTTGTCGTAGCGGTCGTCGAGGTCTTCGTAGTGGCTGAAGTCGCGGCCACGTTGCAGCAGACCGAAGCCGCGCGGGTTCTCTACGGAGAAGTTGCTCACGGCCAGGTGTTTAGGGTTGTTCAGAGGGCGCCAGATCCACTCGCCGTTACCGGCATGGATCGACAGACCGCTGGAGTCGTGCAGTTCACGACGATAATTCAGGACTTTCGATGGCTGGTTGGCGCCGAACAGGTACATGCTGGTCAGCGGCGCAACGCCAAGCTTGGTCACTTTGTCACGCAGGAACATCTGCGCCTTGACGTCGACAATGGTGTCGCTGCCCGGACGCAGGGTCAGGCGATAGGCGCCGGTAGCGCGAGGCGAATCGAGCAACGCGAAGATCACCAGATGCTTGTCGCCCGGCTTGGGCTGTTGAATCCAGAACTCGCGAAAGCGCGGGAACTCTTCGCCCGATGGCAACGCGGTATCGATCGCCATGCCGCGCGCGGACAAGCCATAGACGTGACCCTTGCCGACAACGCGGAAATAACTCGCGCCGAGCATGGTCATGATTTCGTCTTGCTTGTCGGCCTTGTTGATCGGGTACAGCACACGGAAACCGGCATAACCGAGTTGCTCAGTGGCTTTGGGATCAAACTTGAGGTCGCCGAAATCGAACCGGGTTGGATCGTATTTGATCTCTTCGACGGTGTTCGCTGTGATTTCGTTGATTTTCACCGGCGTGTCGAAATGCATGCCCTGGTGATAGAACGACAGCTTGAACGGGGTTTTCTGGTCCGCCCACTCGGCCTTTTCAGTCAGGAACCGAATTTTCTGATAGTCCGCGAATTTCATTTCGCGGAATTCGTTTGGCAGGTTACTGCGCGGCGCTTCGTACTTCTGTCCGGCCAGCTCTTTTGCCTTGACCGATACATCATCCAGATTGAATGCCCAAAGCTGACCGGCGCTGAACAGGCAGAGCAGTGCCGAGCCCGCTACCAGAGCGCTACGTAACCGTTTGGCAGACAATTTTGGTGCGTTACAGGGACTAACAATCACGAGCAACCCTCGCCGAAAACAGATCAAAAAACCAACGGCCAGTTAAAGGGTCTGTACGGTATCCGGTACATGAAAACCGGTCCTGCAGACCACTCTTGCCAAGTTGGCGAGCATTGTTCCGACTCCGCTGGGGCAAAATGATTCCCCAATCGGATCCAGACAAGTCTCTACCTAAGTCAAAATGGACCAACGAACGCTGATCCCCGTAGCGCGCGATTATCTAGCAGGCCGCGTTACAACGCATCAGGGGTAACAAAGTATTTATTGGGAAAAACACCTGTTTTCAGCCGAAATGCGCTTAAAAAGATGTTTCAAGCGCTTTCAGGTCTGTAACAGGAAGGTGACCGGGCCATCATTGACCAGATGCACCTGCATATCCGCGCCGAATCTACCTGATGCCACAGTGCCATGCACCTGTTTCGCTTTGCCCAATAGATAGTCGAAAAGCTCCTCGCCCAGGGCCGGAGGGGCGGCGGTCGAGAAACTCGGGCGCAACCCGCTCTTCGTATCGGCGGCCAGGGTGAACTGCGAGACCAGCAGCAACCCGCCGCCCACGTCCGCCAGGGACAGATTCATCTTGCCCTCGGCGTCGCTGAACACCCGATAGTTAAGCAGCTTATTGAGAAGTTTGTCGGCGCTGGCTTGCGTGTCGTCGGGCTCGATGGCCACCAGCACCAGCAAACCCTGATCGATTGCACCGACCACTTCCCCCGCTACCTCGACTCGCGCGCCTCGCACGCGTTGCAGCAAGCCCTTCATGCTTCGTCAGGGGTCAGATCGAGCAGGCGTCGTGCCATCTGATCAGCGGCACGCACCAAAGCGTCGGTGATGCCCGGTTCGGAAGCGGCGTGCCCGGCGTCGCGGATGACTTGCAGCTCACTGTTCGGCCAGGCCTGGTGCAGCTCCCAGGCGTTGTCCAACGGACAGATCACGTCATAACGGCCATGGACGATCACGCCGGGCAAGTGGGCAATCTTGCCCATGTCGCGAATCAGTTGATCCGGTTCAAGGAACGCGTTGTTGGTGAAGTAGTGGCATTCGATCCGGGCAATGGACAGCGCGCGCTGAGGCTCGGAGAAACGGTCGACCACCAGCGGGTTCGGCCGCAGGGTGGCGGTCCGGCCTTCCCAGAGTGACCAGGCCTTGGCCGCATGCATCTGGGCAATCTGATCATTGCCGGTCAGGCGCTTGTGGAAAGCACTGAGCAGGTCGTCGCGCTCGTCCAGCGGAATCGGCGCCAGGTAGTCCTGCCAGTAGTCCGGGAACAGACGGCTGGCACCGGCCTGATAGAACCACTCGATTTCCTGCGGACGGCAGAGAAAGATCCCACGCAGGATCAGACCGTGCACCCGCTCTGGATGGGTTTGCGCGTAGGCCAGCGCCAGGGTCGAGCCCCAGGAGCCACCGAACAGCACCCATTTGTCGATACCCAGGTGTTTGCGGATGCGCTCGAGGTCGGCGACCAGATCCCAGGTGGTGTTGTTTTCCAGGCTCGCGTGGGGTGTGGAGCGACCGCAACCGCGTTGATCGAAAGTGACAATGCGATACAGGTTCGGATCGAAATAGCGGCGGCTCTGGGCATCACACCCGGCCCCGGGGCCGCCGTGAATGAACACTACCGGCAAACCTTCCGGCGAACCGCTCTCGTCGACATACAGCGTGTGAGTCGCGTCGACGGCCAGATCGTGCCGGGCGTGGGGTTTGATCTGTGGGTACAAAGTCTGCATTGCGCGCTCCGTAAGGGGTCGAGGTCATCCCTGGGGGGACTTCTATTATTCTGCCGTTGGGCATCATAAACCCGATTTACGTCAATGAGCATGCCCTTGCAGGGTCAGAGTTTGTCCGCGAGATAACGGAGCAGCGTTTCGTACAACGCATCCACCTCTACAGCCTGCCCCCGCGCCCGTAAACAACCATGAACCAGGCCCTCGCCGTAATACAGCGTCGCGCTCACGCCGGCGCTGTTCAGTCGCTCGGCGTAAAGCACACCGTCATCGCGCAGCGGATCGAACTGCGCCACCGCAATCAATGCCGGCGGCAGGCCGCTGAAATTGCCGGCCAGTAGCGGCATCGCACAGGCACCCGGCTTCGCTGTGCCACCCAGGTACAACGCGTGGTAGCAATCGACATCGCTGCTGCTCAGCAACGGAGCATCGACGCATTCACTGCGAGACGCCAATTGCTGATCGCCACCCAGCCCCGGATAGATCAACACCTGCGCCGCCGGCAAGGGTTCACCCGCATCGCGCAATGCCAGGCACAGGGCGGCCGCGAGATTGCCGCCGGCGCTGTCGCCAGCCACCAGCGTGCGAGCGCGATCCAGTTGAAACGGCCCAGTGCGCAGTGCGCGCCAGACTTTCAGGCAATCGTCGAAGGCCGCGGGAAACGGATGCTCCGGCGCCAGACGGTAATCGACAGCGATCACCAACACGTTAAGCGTCGAGGCCAGTTCGGCACAGATGAAGTCGTGGGAATCCAGGTCCCCCACCACCCAGCCGCCGCCATGCAGGTAGACGATGCACGGCATGCCAGCAGCAGAAGGTGAAACCGGCGGCTGATACGAACGAACGGCAACCCCCGCCAATTCGAAATCGACCACGTACAACCCTGCCGGACGCGGCGGCGTGAATGCCCGACACATCTCGCTGTAGGCCTGACGCAATCCGCTCAGGCTGCTTTCGGTGCTGTTGAAACTCAGGGTTTTGTCGACGAACGCCGAAAGCTGTTCTGATAAAGGATAGGTCGTCATCAGTTTTTCAGGCTGGCCTGAACCGTGGCTACGCCGTCCTTGCCATCGAAACTGTTGACACCGGCCAGCCAGCGCTCAAGATCTTCCGGGTGCTCGCGCAGCCATTTTCTGGCGACGTCTTGGGGCGTCTGGCGCTCCATGATCGGCACCATCAACTGGCTTTCCTGGGCGGCGGTGAAGGTCAGGTTTTCCAGCAGGCGATTGACGTTCGGGCAACGCTGGGCGTAATCGGGAGCGGTCACGGTCGAAACGGTCGCGGCGCCTTCGTTCGGGCCGTAGACGTCTTCGCTGCCGGTCAGGTAGGTGATGTTCATGTTGATGTTCATCGGGTGCGGAGTCCAGCCGACGAAGACCACGAACTCCTTGCGATTCACCGCACGCTGAACGGCGGCGAGCATACCGGCCTCACCGGATTCGATCAGCTTGAAGTCCTTGAGACCAAAGTGATTGGTTTCGATCATGGTCTTGATCGTGGTGTTGGCGCCGCTGCCCGGTTCGATGCCGTAGATCTTGCCACCAAGCTGATCCTTGAACCTGGCAATGTCGGCGAAGGTTTTCAGGCCCGCTGCGGCAACGTAGTCAGGAACGGCGAGCGTGGCCTGGGCATCGGCCAGGCTTGGTTTGTCCATGACCTTGACTTGATTGGCGGCCAGGAACGGCGCGATGTTTTTATCCATCGCCGGTTTCCAGTAACCGAGGAAGATGTCCAGGCGCTTGTCGCGAATCCCGGCGAAAATGATTTGCTGCACGGCGCTGGTCTGCTTGCTTTCGTAACCAAGACCATTGAGCAACACGTCGGCCATGCCGCTGGTGGCGATCACGTCCGTCCAGTTGACCACGCCCATGCGCACGGTTTTGCAGGAGGCGTCGTCCGCCGCCATGGCGCCGGCACTCAACAGCGCGGTACCGCAGAAGATTGAGAGACAGCGGGTAAACAGTCTTTTCATCAGGATGATCTCGTGCGGCAGCGGATTATTGTCGGGCCGGTGTCTTTGTGCACCGTGGTCGAAACATTACGCAGCAGACGAGCGCTAAAAGCGAACTGTGGCGACCGAGATTTGCACGGAGGCGACTGTCTCGATCAATCGTTCCCACGCTTTGCGTGGTAATACGGCCAGGGAGGGATTCCCACGCGGAGCGTGGGAACGATCAGTCACCGGTAGTGTTGCTCGCCCCATGCGAGCAAGCCTTGCAGCAGTTCCTTCAACACCACCCGCGTCGGCTCTGCCAGATCCGCTCGATAGCGGAACGGCTCGAATTCTTCCATGTACGTGCACTGGCCCAACTCCAGTTGCACGGCATGGATGTTTTCGGCTGGATTACCGTAGTGTCGGGTGATGTGACCGCCCTTGAAGCGACCGTTAAGCACATGGCTGTAGTCGCCGTGGCGCGCGCAGATGGCTTCCAGCTGACCGGCCAATTGCGGGTCACAACTGGCGCCGTTGAAAGTGCCGAGGTTGAAGTCCGGCAACTTGCCGTCGAACAGGTGCGGGATGATCGAGCGGATCGAATGTGCATCGAACAGCAGCGCGTAACCGAACTCGGCTTTGAGGCGCGCCAGCTCGTTTTGCAAGGTGCTGTGATATGGCGTCCAGATCTGCTGCAGATACGTCGCACGCTCCTCTTTCGAAGGTTCCATACCCTCACGGAACAATGGAATGCCATCGAACAGCGTCGCCGGATACAGGCCGGTGGTAGCGCCGACGTATAAAGGTTTGTCGTCGGACGGCCGGTTGAGGTCGATGACGAAACGCGAATACTCGGCGGCCAGGGTGCTGGCACCCAGCTCGGCGGCGAAATCGTAAAGCTGCGGGATGTGCCAGTCGGTGTCCGGCAGGCTTTTCGCGTCGGGTATCAGCCCGGCTTCGACTGCAGGCGTCAGGCGAACACCGGCGTGGGGCATGCTGATCAGCAGCGGTACGCGGCCTTGTTTGAAGTTCAGAACCTTATCCACAACTGCTCTCCTACAGACTCGTTTCGACGCCGTGACGCACGACGCGTTTTTCCAGGTCGCCGCCCAGCCAGTAACACAGGTCGGCCGGACGATCGATTTGCCAGGCGACAAAATCCGCGACCTTGCCGGCCTCCAGTGAGCCGTGGGTGTCGGCCATGCCCAAGGCAGTGGCGGCATGAAGGGTCGCGCCGGCCAGGGCCTCTTCCGGGGTCATGCGGAAACAGGTACACGCCATGTTCAGCATCAGGCGTAGCGACAGTCCCGGCGATGTGCCCGGATTGAGGTCGCTGGCGATGGCGATTTTTACCCCGTGTTTGCGCAGGGCATCCATCGGCGGCAATTGGGTTTCGCGCAGGAAGTAAAAGGCTCCGGGCAGCAGCACGGCGACCGTGCCGGCCTCGGCCATGGCGATGGCGTCGTCTTCGGTCATGAATTCCAGGTGATCGGCGGACAATGCGTGGTAACGCGCGGCCAGACTCGAACCGTGCAACGACGACAATTGCTCGGCGTGCAGTTTCACTGGTAAACCCAATTCCCGGGCAGTGATGAAAACACGCTCGACCTGCGCCGGCGAAAACGCCAGGTATTCACAGAACGCGTCCACCGCGTCCACCAACCCTTCGGCGGCCAGGGCCGGGAGCATTTCTGCGCAGATGTGCTCGATGTAGTCGTCAGCACGATCCTTGTATTCCGGTGGCAAGGCGTGCGCCGCCAGGCAGGTGCTGCGCACGCTGACCGGCAGTTCGGCACCGAGACGACGGGCCACGCGCAACATCTTGCGTTCGTTGGCCAGGTCCAGGCCGTAGCCGGATTTGATTTCAATGCTGGTGACACCATCACGCATCAGGCTTTTCAGACGCTTGGCGGCACTGGCGAACAGTTCATCTTCGCTGGCAGCACGGGTGGCGCGCACGGTGCTGGCGATTCCACCCCCGGCTGCGGCGATTTCCGCGTAGCTGACGCCTTGCAGCCGCTGCTCGAATTCACCGCTGCGGTTGCCGCCGAACACTGTATGCGTGTGGCAGTCAATCAGGCCCGGCGTGACCCAGGCCCCTTTCAAATCGTTGACCGCCGGGTATTCGCCCGCCGGGAGTTCGGCGCGAGGGCCGATCCACTCGATGAGTGCACCGGACGTCACGATGGCGGCGTCCTCGATGATCGAGTAAACGCCCTGCGCCATGGTTGCGACGTGGCAGTGTTGCCAGAGGGTTTTCATCCCGAGTTCCTCGTCTTTGATCGTTCCCATGCTCCGCGTGGGAATGCCTCAAGGGACGCTCTGCGTCCAGTGACGCGGAGCGTCACGGGCTGCATTCCCACGCAGAGCGTGGGAACGATCGGTGGGTGGGGTTAGAGGCTAGGCAGCAATTTCGCCGACACCAATTCGCTCAGGCAACGCGAAGCCAACAACTCGGTCGCCGCATTGATATCCGGTGCAAAGAACCGGTCCTTCTCATAAAACGGCACTTCCTTGCGCAGAATCGCCCGAGCCTGTTCCAGCTTCGGCGAGGTCTTCAGACCATTGCGCAGGTCCAGACCCTGAACCGCTGCCAGCCATTCCACTGCGAGAATCCCGCGAGTGTTCTCGGCCATTTCCCACAGGCGCTTGCCGGCTGCCGGAGCCATGGACACGTGGTCTTCCTGGTTGGCGGAGGTCGGCAGGCTGTCCACCGAATGCGGATGGGACAGCGCCTTGTTCTCGCTGGCCAGTGCCGCGGCGGTCACCTGGGCGATCATGAAACCGGAGTTCACACCACCGTTGGCCACCAGGAACGGCGGCAGTTGCGACATGTGCTTGTCCATCATCAGGGAGATGCGGCGCTCGCTCAGGGAGCCGATTTCCGCAATGGCCAAGGCCATGTTGTCCGCGGCCATCGCCACCGGCTCGGCGTGGAAGTTGCCACCGGAAATCACGTCGCCTTCAGCAGCGAATACCAGCGGGTTGTCCGACACAGCGTTGGCTTCGACAGCCAGCACTTCGGCCGCCTGACGGAATTGGGTCAGGCAGGCGCCCATGACCTGTGGCTGGCAACGCAAGGAGTAAGGGTCTTGAACCTTCTCGCAGTTTTCATGGGAGTCGGAGACTTCGCTGCGCTCACCCAGCAGGTCGCGATACGCGGCGGCGGCGTCGATCTGGCCTTTCTGGCCACGGGCCGCGTGGATGCGTGCGTCGAACGGCGAGCGCGAGCCCAAAACCGCCTCAACGGTCAGGCCGCCCAGCGCCAGGGCACCGGCGAACAGGTCTTCACCCTCGAACAGGCCACGCAAGGCAAACGCAGTGGACACTTGGGTGCCATTGAGCAGTGCCAAACCTTCTTTCGCCGCCAGGGTCAGCGGGGTCAAGCCGGCGACTTTCAGCGCTTCGGTAGCTTCCATCCACTCGCCCTTGTAGCGCGCCTTGCCTTCGCCCAGCAGCACCAGCGACATGTGGGCCAATGGCGCCAGGTCACCGGATGCACCGACCGAACCTTTCAATGGAATGTGCGGGTAAACCTCGGCGTTGATCAGCGCGATCAGCGCGTCGATCACCACCCGGCGGATGCCGGAGAAACCACGGCTGAGGCTGTTGACCTTGAGCACCATGATCAGTCGGACCAGGTCGTCGCTGATCGGTTGGCCGACACCCGCGGCGTGCGATAACACCAGCGAACGCTGGAGGTTTTCCAGGTCTTCACTGGCGATGCGGGTCGAAGCCAGCAGGCCGAAACCGGTGTTGATGCCGTAGGCCGTGCGGTTTTCGGCGAGGATCTGCTCCACGCAGGCAACACTGGCTTCGATCTGCCTTGATGCGCTGTTGTCGAGGGTCAGTTTCACCGGTTGCTGATAGACATCACGCAGTTGAGCGAGCGTCAGTTGGCCAGGGATCAAATTAAGCGCAGTCACATTCATTCTCCTTTTGAGAGTTTTTATTAACTAACCAGACGCTCCGGAGATGTCCGTTGTCCGTCGCTTCCCACCTTTTGGGGGGCTGGCGCCTTGGCACGCTGGCTTATGTTGAAATCAGTTGAGGTTCGGTAAAGCCTTGTGCAACAAATTCGGTTCTTTCAGTACAGCAGCAGCGGCGGCAATGTCCGGCGCCAGCCAACGATCCTGATCGTAGGCTGGCACACGTTCACGCAGCAGACGCCAGGCGGCATCGGTACCAGCGCCGAAGCGTTGTTCCTTGAGGAATTCGAATGCCTGGGCCGCCAACAGGTACTCGATGGCGAGGATCTGCGTGCAGTTTTCCAGCGCGCGATGCAGTTTCAGCGCGGCGTTGGTGCCCAGGCTCAGGTGATCTTCCTGCAGGCCCGAGGTCACGTAGTTGTCCAGCACCGCGGGTTGCGCCAGTTGGCGGTTTTCCGCACACAGCGAAGCGGCGACGTATTGCACGATCATCATTCCGGAGTTCACCCCCGGATTGGCCACCAGAAACGCCGGCAGACCACTGACGTGCGGGTTGATCAAACGATCCAGGCGACGCTCGGCGATGGAGCCGATTTCCGCCATGGCGATGGCCAGCAGATCCGCCGCCAGTGCCACGGACTGGCCGTGCGGGTTGGCTTGGGACATGACGCGGAAGTTGTCCGGCGTACCCAACAGCAGCGGGTTATCGGTGCAGCCGTTGAGTTCGATTTCAATCTGTTTGATCGCATGCTCGAGTTGATCGCGAGCGGCGCCATGCACTTGGGGAATCGAGCGGATGCTCAAGGCATCCTGGGTGCGAATGCCTTTGCTCTGGGCGATCACTTCACTGCCATCGAGCAGCGCGCGCAGGTTGATGCCGACCTGTTGCATACCCGGGTGCGGCTTGAGCGCAATGATCTCGGCATCGAATGCGGCGATCTGGCCACGCTGGGCTTCGAAGCTCATGGCACTGATTACGTCGGCCCACTGCAACAGACGCGTGGCGTCGGCAATTGCCAGGCTGCTGAGGCCGGTCATGCACGGGGTGCCGTTGACCAGGCACAGACCGTCCTTGGCACCGAGCTGGACCGGTTGCAGGCCTTCTTGCGCCAGCGCCTGCTGCGCCGGCACGATTTGCCCGCGATAGCTGACGTTGCCGACGCCCAGCAGCGCAATGCCGATGTGCGCCATGTGGGTCAGGTAGCCAACCGAGCCCTGAGAGGGCACTTGTGGGGTGATACCGCGATTGAGCAGCGCCAGCAGCGCTTCGACGACCCGGCGGTGAATGCCGGATTTTCCCTGGCTGTAATTGCGGATGGCAGCGCAGATGATTGCGCGCGTCTGCTCGTCGGCCAGCGGTGCACCAACGCCACAGGCATGGCTGAGCAAGGTGTTGCGCGAGAGTTGGCTGAGTTGTTCGTCTTTGAGCGAGACGTTGCACAAGGCGCCCAGGCCGGTGTTCACGCCGTAGGCGCGCTCGCCGCTGGCGACGATGCGCTGGACGATCGCCTGGGCGTTTTCGATGCGGTCCCACACCTGCGCCGACAGCTCGAGCTGTGCGCCATGGCGGGCTACGGCAACCACATCCTGCCAACGCAACGGCGCGTCGGCGATAACGATTTTTTCAGCCTGGGACATCTTCAACCTCGTGCTTACAACCTGAATATTGATGCAACTTCACCGGCCTCATCGCTGGCAAGCCAGCTCCCACAGGGACGGGACATATTGCCCCTATTGTGTTCACACACCAGAACACTGTGGGAGCTGGCTTGCCAGCGATGGGGCCGGTACAGACACCGCCAGTTTTTAGACCACCGCAGCCCGCCGCTGCACGAACCGGTCGACATATTCATCCGCCGGCGAATGCAGGATCTCTTTCGGCGTGCCGACCTGGATCAGGCGGCCGTCCTTGAGGATCGCGATGCGATTGCCGATGCGTACGGCCTCGTCGAGGTCGTGGGTGATGAAGACGATGGTCTTGTGCAGGGTCTTTTGCAGCTCCAGCAACTGGTCCTGCATCTCGGCGCGGATCAGCGGATCGAGAGCACTGAAGGCTTCGTCCATCAGGATGATGTCGGTGTCGGCCGCCAATGCACGGGCCAGGCCCACGCGCTGACGCATGCCACCCGAGAGCTGATGCGGGTATTTGTTTTCGTAGCCCTTGAGGCCCACGGTGTTGATCCAGTGCAGCGCGCGTTCGTTGCACAGGGCTTTGCTTTCGCCACGGACTTTCAGGCCGTAGGCAACGTTGTCCAGCACGCTCTTGTGCGGCAACAGGCCGAAGCTCTGGAACACCATGCTGATCTTGCGCCGGCGAAATTCGCGCAGGGCTTCCATGTCGTATTGCAGGATGTCCACACCGTCCACCAGGATCGCACCGCTGGTCGGGTCGATCAGGCGATTGAAGTGGCGTACCAGCGTCGACTTGCCGGAGCCCGACAAGCCCATGATCACGAAAATCTCGCCGCTGCCGATGCTCAAGGACAGATCGTTGACCCCGACCACGCAGCCGGTTTCGGCCAGCACCTGTTCTTTGGTCTTGCCCTGGCCGACCATGGCCAGCGCGTCTTTGGAACGGTTGCCGAAAATCTTGAAGACGTTTTTGACTTCGATCTTGCTCACGGTTGCGTTGTTCATTTGCTCACCTCATGCCGTGCGCGACCGTACGCCTGTGTAATGCGGTCGATCACCACAGCCAGAATCACGATCGCCAGACCGGCTTCAAGGCCACGTCCGACGTTGAGGGTCTGAATCCCCACCAGCACGTCTTCACCCAAACCACGGGCACCGATCATCGAGGCGATCACCACCATCGACAGGGCCATCATGGTTGTCTGGTTGATACCCGCCATGATGCTCGGCAGGGCCAGCGGCAGTTGCACGCCGAACAGTTGCTGCCAGCGGTTGGCGCCGAAGGCATTGATCGCTTCCATCACTTCGCCGTCGACCTGGCGAATGCCCAGGTCAGTCAGGCGGATCAGCGGCGGCGCGGCGTAGATCACCGTGGCGAAAATCGCCGGGACCTTGCCCAGACCGAACAGCATCAATACCGGGATCAAGTACACGAAGCTCGGCATCGTCTGCATGATGTCCAGCAGCGGCATCAGTACCGAACGCAGGCGATTGCTGCGCGCCGACAGGATGCCCAGCGGAATGCCGATCAGCACCGATATGACCGTCGCCACCATCATCAGCGCCAGGGTCTGCATCAGTTTGTCCCAGAGGCCGACCGCGCCCACCAGGAACAGCAGGCCGACAATGACGGCAGTGGTCACGACTTTACGGGTCGCATGCCAGGCAACGCCCGCGACGATCGCCAGCATCAGCCACCATGGCGCGGCACGCAGCAGGCCTTCGAGATTGACGATGGCCCACAGCAGCGTATCGGAGATGCTGCGGAACACGTCGCCGTAGTTGGTCACCAGCGAATCGACCCAACCGTTGACCCAGTCGGCGATGGAAAAGGTAAAGCTTTCGGGAAACATAAGAGACTCTCAATCAAGGGGTTGCGATCAAGCGTCCGACTGCCGTTGCCGACAGCCGGAGAAACTCGACCTACAAGGCCGCGTCGATCTTTTTGGCTGCGTCTTCGCTCACCCATGCGTGCCAGACTTCAGGATGTTCCTTCAGGAAGATCTTCGCCAGTTTTGGCGACTCGATGCGTTCCTTGCTCATGCGCCCCAGGTTCTGGTTCAGCAGGTCGATCGGCAGGTTGACCTTTTCCAGCACGGCCACCAATTCCGGGGCTTCGTCGTGGAAGGTCTTGGACAGGCCGACCTTGATGGTCACGGTCTTGTCCACGCCTGGTTTTTCTTCCAGTTTGACTACGTCGACCTGGCCCATCAGCGGAGTTGGCGACCAGTAGTAGAACAGGATCGGCTCGCCACGCTTGTAGCTCGACAGCACGGCGGCATCCAGCGCCGGGCCGGTGCCTGGGCGGAAGTTGGTGTAGGTGCTTTCCAGGCCGTAGCTTTTCAGCATTTCGCTGTTGTCGAGTTCACAGGTCCAGCCGGCCGGGCAGTTGTAGAAACGGCCCTTGGATGGTTCTTCGGCGTCCTTGAACACGGCGGAATATTTGCCCAGATCGGCAATGGTTTTCAGGTCAGGTGCTTTAGGTTCCAGCTTGCGCTTGGCGTCGCCTTCGATCACGTAGCGCGGCACGTACCAGCCTTCGACCGCACCGACCACCGGCGCGCCGACACCGACGACCTTGCCGGCCTTCTCGGCCTTGTTCCAGACCTCGCTACGGCCGACCCACTCTTCGGCGAACACCTGGATGTCGTTACTGCTCAGGGCGTTTTCCATGGTGATGGAGTTGCCCGGCAGGCTGTCGGTCTTGCAGTCGTAGCCTTTCTCCAGCACGACTTGCATCACGTCGGTCAGGAGCATGGCGCTTTCCCAGTTCAGGCCGGCGAATTTCACCGGTTTGCCCGACTCGCACCAACCCGCCGCCTGAGTGGCGCCAGCGCTGGCCAGCAGGCCCATGGAAAGCAATGCGGTCAGCAGGGTCTTGTTCGATTTCATTGTTGTGACGCTCCTAATCATGAATGGGCTTACGGCAGTCAAGAGGCATCCAGCCCTGTCCACGTCCAGTCAGGCCTGCGCCGCAGCGCGACCGGCCCCGATTGTTTTGGTTTGTACAACGCTGTCCTGCTCGACCGGCAGAATCAGGTGATCGGGTACGCTGCCATGCCACTTTTTCGCACACACGTAATACACGGCTGCGGGCAGCACCAGACCGATGATCCAGGAAATATCCACATCACCCAGAGCAGCCACCAGTGGGCCGGTGTAGAACTTGGTGGCGATGAACGGCAGCTGCACCAGCACACCGAAAACATAGACGCTGATACCGAGGGCGTTCCAACGGCCGTAGCGCCCGTTCGGATCGGCCAGCGCCGGCACGTCGTAGCGCTCGCGGGTGATGCAGTAGTAGTCCACCAGATTGATCGCGCTCCATGGCGTGAAGAACGCCAGCAGGAACAGGATGAAGGACTTGAACGCACCGAGGAACGAGTGCTGGCCGAGCAACGCCATCAGGGTCGCGGCACCGACGATGGCCAGTACGAAGACCAGACGCTGCAGGCGCGTGACCTTCAGTTCGCCACGGAAACCGCTGATGATGGTCGCGATGCACATGAAGCTGCCGTAGGAGTTCAGTGTGGAAATGGTGACCTTGCCGAACGCGATGCTGAAGTACAGCAGCGCAGCGGTGGCACCGGTACCGCCCAGCCCCACGATGTAGGCCACTTCGTGACCGGCGAATTGGCCGTTGGCCGAAGCCGCGGCAAATACGCCGAGAACCATTGCCACCTGGGCACCAATGACCGAACCCGCACCGGCGGCAAAAAAGGTTTTCACCGAGGAAACCTTGCTTGGCAGGTAGCGCGAATAGTCAGCCACGTAGGGGCCGAAGGCGATTTGCCAGGACGCCGCGAGCGACACCGCGAGCAAGAAGCTGCTCCAGCTGAAGTGGCGGATTTGCAACAGGGCGCCAACGTCAACCTGGCTCACCAGACGGCTGAACAGATAAACAAAGGCAATCACGCCAATGACACTGGCGACGCGACCGATCCAATGGATCACCCGATAACCGAGCACCGTGACCAGCACGATGACACTGGCGAAAAGGAGGATACCGACGGTGTCGCTGACCCCAAACAACTGGCCCAGCGCCTGGCCGGATAACACGGTTCCCGTTGCGGTGAACCCCAGGTACATCAGGCACACCAGCACGATCGGGATGGCCGCACCGTAGACCCCGAACTGTACCCGGCTCGAGATCATCTGCGGCAAGCCAAGCTTCGGACCTTGCGCGGCATGCAGCGCCATCACGCCGCCACCGAGCACTTGACCGATCAACAGCCCGATCAACGACCAGAACACGTCACCGCCCAGCACCACGGCCAAGGCTCCGGTAACAATCGCGGTGATTTGCAGGTTGGCCCCCATCCACAGGGTGAACTGGCTGAACAGACGACCGTGTCTTTCCGCTTCCGGGATGTAGTCGATCGAACGTTTCTCGATCAACGGTTTGCTGCCTGCACGTTCGCTGTTAACAGCCATGGTTCAACCTCTGTGGATTGTTATTGGAATTCATTCGGTCCCTGTAGGAGCTGAGCTTGCTCGCGATGGCGGTGTATCTGATGCACCACGTTATCGTTCATCGCGAGCAAGCGTTGCTCCTACGGGCAAGCGTTACTTGCCGGTAATCATCGGCAGGTTCAGCCCTTGTTCCTTGGCGCAATCGATGGCGATCTGGTAACCGGCATCGGCGTGACGCATGACGCCAGTGGCCGGGTCGTTGTGCAGCACGCGTGCGATACGCTCGGCCGCTTCATCAGTACCGTCGCAGACAATCACCATGCCCGAATGCTGGGAGAAGCCCATGCCGACGCCGCCGCCGTGGTGCAGCGAAACCCAGGTCGCGCCGCTCGCGGTGTTGAGCAAGGCGTTGAGCAGCGGCCAGTCGGACACGGCGTCGGAGCCGTCCTGCATCGATTCGGTTTCGCGGTTCGGGCTGGCGACCGAACCGGAGTCCAGGTGGTCGCGACCGATCACGATCGGTGCCGACAGCTCGCCGCTGCGCACCATTTCGTTGAACGCCAGACCGAGCTTGGCGCGCAGGCCCAGGCCAACCCAGCAGATACGCGCTGGGAGCCCCTGGAAGCTGATGCGCTCGCGGGCCATGTCCAGCCAGTTGTGCAGGTGAGCGTCGTCCGGGATCAGCTCTTTTACTTTGGCGTCGGTCTTGTAGATGTCTTCAGCGTTGCCCGACAGCGCAGCCCAGCGGAACGGGCCGATGCCGCGGCAGAACAGCGGACGGATGTAGGCCGGTACGAAGCCCGGGAAGTCGAATGCGTTTTCCACGCCTTCTTCCTGAGCCATCTGACGGATGTTGTTGCCATAGTCGAAGGTCGGCACGCCCATTTTCTGGAAGTCCAGCATCGCCTTGACGTGTACGGCCATCGATTGCTTGGCGGCTTTGATTACAGCGGCAGGCTCGGTCTTGGCGCGCTCGCGGTATTGATCCCAGGTCCAGCCGGCCGGCAGGTAGCCGTTGAGCGGGTCGTGGGCGCTGGTCTGGTCGGTGACCATGTCCGGACGCACGCCACGCTTGACCAGTTCCGGCAGGATTTCCGCCGCGTTGCCCAGCAGCGCGATGGAGATTGCCTTGCCTTCGGCGGTGTACTTGGCGATACGGGCCAGTGCGTCGTCGAGGTCAGTGGCTTGCTCGTCGACATAACGGCTTTTCAGGCGGAAATCGATGCTGACCTGCTGGCATTCGATGTTCAGCGAGCAAGCACCGGCCAGGGTTGCAGCCAGAGGCTGGGCGCCCCCCATGCCACCCAGGCCAGCGGTCAGTACCCACTTGCCTTTCAGATCATCGTTGTAGTGTTGGCGACCGGCTTCGACGAAGGTTTCGTATGTGCCCTGAACGATGCCCTGGCTGCCGATGTAGATCCAGCTGCCGGCGGTCATCTGGCCATACATGGCCAGGCCTTTGGCGTCGAGTTCGTTGAAGTGTTCCCAGCTCGCCCAGTGCGGCACGAGGTTGGAGTTGGCGATCAGCACGCGCGGGGCATTGGCGTGAGTCTTGAACACGCCGACCGGCTTGCCGGATTGCACCAGCAGGGTCTCGTCGTCATTCAGATTGGTCAGGCTTTCGACGATCTTGTCGTAGCATTCCCAGTTACGTGCCGCACGACCGATGCCACCGTAAACCACCAGTTCTTTCGGGTTCTCGGCGACTTCCGGGTCGAGGTTGTTCATCAGCATGCGCAGCGGCGCTTCGGTCAGCCAGCTCTTGGCGGTCAGCGTGTTACCGCGGGCAGCGCGGATTTCAACGTCACGAAATTTAGTCACGAACAGAACTCCTCAGCAATCAATCCAAAACCAACCCAGGCAGTGGGCGAGCAAGCCGATGAGCATCAGTGCACACCGGCGAATCAGTGGACGACGGTTGAGTCTCCGTGACTCATACGCATACGTCTTTACTTGTACATACAAGCATATGCAATCAAGCGGCCAACTTACTGGATGTGTGTTCAAGAAAAATCCTGAATCGGCCTGGAAAGCCTGTAGATCAAGGGGTCTGAGGAAGATGAAATTTTTCGCAGGGCTTTGTGGCAGGAGAGAGGGCTTGTTACATGAGCGTGGTTTTGCGCCACGCTGGGGCGTTAGGTAACAAGTTGGTGCGCAGTTTCGAATCAGATGATCGTTCCCACGCTCTGCGTGGTAACGCCGTCATGGACGCTCCGCGTCCGCTTCTTGCGACTGTGACGCGGAGCGTCACCGGATGCGTTCCCACGCAGAGCATGGGAACGATCAGTAACGATTCAATCGAGATCGGTCAGATGTACCCGACTAGTTGAATTGACGACTGCTACGCAGCCAAGCGGGAGCAAGCTCCCTCGCCACAGAGAGGCTCATTGGCCGGGGAATCAGCGTGTGGTCAGTTCGATCACGCAGCATGGGCCGTTGACGGAGATTTCCAGCAGGCCGGTGTTACCGTCCAGTTGCAGGCAATCATGCCGATCCAGTTGCGAAGCGCTGTTACCGACCTTCACTTCCAGTGCTTCGCTGATGCTGAACACCAACACCGTGCCCGCCTCGCTGAAAAACCGCTGCTCACCACTCAACCACTGCAACCGTGCGCCATAACGCTGCGGTGCGTAGATCAGGTTGAAATCGCGAATCGGCCCACCGAGCAATGTGCAGGAAACCTTGCTCTCTCCGCTGAAGGCAAACGGGTCCAGCGGTAACAACGACCGCGTGTGCTGACCGTCAACCGATAAGGTCATGCCGTCACCCTGCAACACGGTGATGATTCGCTCATAACCGGCGAAGGTGGAAAACCCGCCTGACTCGCCAATGTCGGCAATCGACAGGCGCCAGCCAAACCCGTCCAGACCGGTGCCGGCATCACGGGTGATTTCTTCGGTGCTGCCGCCGCCGTTTTTCCACGGCATGCGCGGGTAATCGACTGCGCGTAAAACTTTCAGACTGCTCATTTATGGAACCGACCTTCCAGACGATGACGGGAACCGGGGTGGATCAAACGGGCAGCGGTCACCGGCTGACGGCCGGACCAGGTGCGGCGACGGATCAGCAGGCACGGCTCGCCCTTTTCAATCTGCAGCAATTTGCATTCGGACGGCTCGGCCAGGATCGCCTCGACCACGTGTTCGCCTTCGGTCAGCGGCGCGACCTGATTCAGATAGGCATAAGGCGTTTGCAGGGTGAAGTCCTGCTTGAGGTAATCCGGAGCCACCAGTGCGTTGACGAAACGGTCTTCGATTTGCACCGGAATATCGTTTTCGAAATGCACGATCAGCGAGTGGAACACCTTCTGCCCTTCACGCATGTCCAGGGCCAGGGCGCGCTCGGAACCGGCAGCCTCTTCTTCAAGTGTGATGACCTTGCAGGTGTGGCGATGACCGCGAGAGGCGATTTCGTCGGCGATGTTGTGCACTTCAAACAGCGCGGACTGGCTTTTAGGTTCGGCGACGAACGTACCCACGCCTTGCATACGCACCAGCAGACCGTCGGCGGTCATCTCGCGCAAGGCGCGATTGATGGTCATGCGGCTGAAACCCAGCTGGCTGACCAGCTCGCTTTCCGACGGCACGCGATAGTGCGGCGGCCAGTTTCCACTGTCGATTTGCTGGGTGATCATTTGTTTGACGCGGGCGTACAAGGGCGCCGGACTGTCGCCCATGTTCGCGGCCAACGGAGAGACTGGAGGCGGAGTCGGCACGGTTAATCCTTGGTCGTTTAGTGAATATCGCTAGCTTGCCGGAGTTTACCGGGCAGGCAAACGTCTGTATATGTATATACAAATAACACACGATGGGGTGCTGAACCATGTCCGCCTTCTTTGCCGAACGCGCGCTGCTGCCTAGTGGATGGGCCAACAATGTACGTCTTGAGGTCAGCGCCGACGGCGTATTGACCCATATCCAGGCCAATTCCCATGCAGATGGCGCCGAACGGTTGAGCGGTCCGCTGCTGCCCGGCATGCCGAATCTGCACTCTCACGCCTTCCAGCGGGCCATGGCCGGGCTGGCGGAAGTGGCGGGTAATCCGAACGACAGTTTCTGGACCTGGCGCGACTTGATGTACCGCCTCGTCGGAAAAATCAGCCCGGAGCAACTCGGGGTCATCGCCCGTCAGCTGTACATCGAGATGCTCAAGGCCGGCTACACATCGGTGGCGGAATTTCATTACGTACACCACGACACCAGTGGCCAGCCTTATGCCGACCCTGCCGAGCTGGCCCAGCGCATCAGCCAGGCGGCCAGTTCGGCGGGAATTGGTTTGACCCTGCTGCCGGTGCTCTACAGCCATGCTGGTTTCGGCGGTCAGACACCCAATGAAGGTCAGCGCCGCTTCATCAACAGCACTGAAAACTACCTCAAGCTGCAGTCGCGATTGCAGCCCATACTGGCGCAGCAAAAGGCGCAGACACTCGGTTTGTGCTTCCACTCGCTACGTGCGGTCACGCCACAGCAGATCAGCGAAGTGCTGGCGGCCAGCGACCAGCACTGCCCGGTGCACATCCACATCGCCGAACAACAGAAGGAAGTCGACGATTGCCTGAGCTGGAGCGGTCGACGTCCGGTGCAATGGCTTTATGAGCATGTCGACGTCGATCAGCGCTGGTGCCTGGTTCACGCCACCCACGTCAATCCCGAAGAAGTCTCGTCGATGGCCAAGAGCCGGGCCATTGCCGGTCTGTGCCTGACCACCGAGGCCAACCTGGGCGACGGGATCTTCCCGGCAGTGGACTTCCTCGCCCAGGGCGGCCGCATGGGTATCGGTTCCGACAGTCATGTATCGCTGAGCGTGGTGGAGGAATTGCGTTGGCTGGAATATGGCCAACGTCTGCGCGACCAGCGGCGCAACCGCTTGTATGGCGCCAAGCAACCGATGGTCGGGCGCACGCTGTTCGATGCGGCGCTCGATGGCGGCGCGCAGGCGCTGGGTCAACCGATTGGTGCGCTGGAGGTGGGCAAGCGTGCGGATTGGCTGGTGCTGGACGGCAACGACCCGTATCTGGCAACGGCCAGTGGCGACGGGATCTTGAATCGCTGGTTGTTTGCCGGTGGCGATCGGCAGGTGCGGGATGTGCTGGTCAATGGCCAGTGGGTTGTGCGTGACGGGCGGCATGCGGGCGAAGAGGAAAGCAACCGGGCATTCACCCAAGTCCTGCGCGATTTGTTGGGTTAACCCCCCGCTGATCGTTCCCACGCTCTGCGTGGGAATGATCAGTAGCGCAGTGATCAGTTCGAGGTCTTGGCCATCTGCGTATCCGACGCTCGCCAGATCAGTCGCGTGGTGTCGTAGCCCTGCTGGCGTGCCTTGCTCAGCAGTTCTTCACGCACCACACCGTTCACGGTCGGTGTGCGTGACAGGAGCCACAAATAGCGACGGCTTGGGTCACCGACAATGGCTGTCTTGTAGTCATCGCTGACATAAAGCACCCAGTATTCGCCCTTCGCCACACCCGGAATCAGCCTCGAAAACCAGGTATCGAACTCGACCCACAACTTGTCGGTTTTACCCGGCACCTGTGGATAAGCCGTGCCCTTGACCTCTTCCCATTGCCACTGCGCCGTCAGGCAGCGGTTCAACACCGCGACGTTGCCATCGGGCAACAGCGTGTAATGGGCTTCGGATTGCGCGCAATCGCGCTGGAAATACATCGGCAGACGGGCCAACTCGTACCAGGTGCCCTGGTAACGCTTGAGGTTGACGCTGTTGGCTGTCTTGGGCGCCAACGGATCCTGGCCAGAAGTGGCACAACCGGCCAATACCAGGCCGGCAAAAAGCATCATCAATAACCGCTTCATTGTTTTTCTCCCGTGGGCACTTCGCCCCGGTTTACTTCAGGCCTTGGCCGGAAAACATCAACACTTTGTCACCGGCGAATTGCACGCTGATAAAGCTGTTCTTGTCGCCCCATGTGCAACTGGACATGCCGAGTGCGCCGGAGCAATCGGCGGGTTTGCCCAACAGGGTTTCAACTTCGGCCTTGGCCATGCCGGCCGAGAGCTTCGAGTAGTTTTCCTGATTGACTTTGCTGCACGCAACCAACAACACGCAGAACGAAAGCAGGGCGATGGATCGCAGCGACATGTGAACTCCAGAGGCGGTGGGGAATGGCATGAATGCCAAACTGAACCTTAGAAGAGAAAACCCTAATCTGGTTCCCTGAGCGACCGGCTATTTGTTGGGCCGCTCGTCTGCCTCTACCCGGCAAATCAGCCACTTTGCATGGCGATCGAGTATTTCGTCGGTTTTGCGCACATTCGCCTAATCTTTGGCGCCGCCCAGTCGACACAAATGCAACGCAAAGCCACGCCTGTGGCCATTGCCCCTCCTTTGTTGACCAGATTCCCTGCGGTAGCTCATCCAATGACCCGAAACATGAAGTTCAGCCACAAGATCTTGTTGGCTGCCGCCCTCGTGGTGGCCGTCGCATTCGCTTGTTTCATCCTGTTCAACGACTATCGCCAACGGCAGACCTTGCGCAGCAGCACCGAAGCATCGATGCAGGAACTCGGCAGCCTGACCACCAGCAACATCCAGACCTGGCTGGAAAGCCGCATGCAGTTGCTGCAATCGATGGCCCAGCAAGTCACTGCCGATGGCAATGCCCCGGCCAGCCTGAAACGCATCATCGACCTGCCCGCCTACACTGGTAATTTCCAGCTGAGCTACTTCGGTGGTGCGGACGGCGTGATGTTCTCGGTTCCGGCAGGCAACCGCGCACCTGATTACGACCCACGGGCCCGTGGCTGGTACAAGGCTGCCAACAGTGCGCAACAGACCATCGTCACCGAACCGTACATCGCCGCTTCGTCCGGCAAACTGGTGATTACCGTTGCAACGCCGGTACAGCGCCAAGGCCAGATGATCGGCGTGGCCGGCGCCGATATCGACCTGTCCAGCGTCAGTGCGATCATCAACTCGCTGAACTTCGGCGGTCACGGACATGCCTTCATCGTCGGCGCTGACGGCAAGATCCTGATCCACCCGGACAGCAAGCTGGTACTCAAGAACCTGACCGAGGCTTACCCCAACGGTGCGCCAAAGGTCAGCCCCGGCATGAAAGAGGTCGAGATCGATGGCAAGCGCCAGTTCATCTCGTTTACTCACGTCAACGGGGTGCCGTCGGCCGATTGGTACGTGGCACTGGTGCTCGACCAGGACACCGCGTTCTCGATGCTTAGCGAATTCCGCACCTCGGCCATCATTGCCATGGTGATTGCGGTGGTGATCATCATTGCATTGCTGGGCATGCTCATCAGCCTGCTGATGCAACCGCTGCTGACCATGGGCCGCGCCATGCACGACATCGCCGAGGGCGAAGGTGACTTGACCAAACGCCTGACCATTCATGGCCACGACGAATTCGGCGCGCTGGGGCTGTCGTTCAACCGCTTCGTCGAGCGCATTCACACCTCGATCATCGAAGTGTCCTCGGCCACCGGTCAGGTCAACGAAGTCGCCCTGCGCGTTGTCGCAGCTTCCAATTCGTCGATGTACAACTCCGACCAGCAAGCCTCGCGCACCAGCAGCGTGGCCGCGGCAATCAATCAGCTTGGTGCCGCTGCCCAGGAAATCGCCCAGAACGCCGCCCTCGCCTCGCAGCATTCGAGCGATGCCCGCAGCCTGGCCGAAGACGGCCAGCAAGTGGTGGATAAAACCATTGCGGCGATGCAGCAGCTCTCGGCGAAGATCAGCGATTCGTGCGGCAATATCGAGACGCTCAACAGCAATACGGTGAACATCGGACAGATTCTGGAAGTGATCACCAGCATCTCCCAGCAGACCAACCTGCTGGCGCTTAACGCGGCCATCGAAGCAGCGCGGGCCGGTGAGGCCGGGCGCGGTTTCGCAGTGGTCGCCGACGAAGTGCGCAACCTGGCCCATCGCACCCAGGATTCCGCGCAGCAAGTGCAGACCATGATCGAAGAACTGCAAGTCGGCGCCCGCGCGGCCGTGGGCATCATGACCGACAGTCAGCGCCAGAGCGAAAGCAGCGTCGGCATCGCCAACCAGGCCGGTGAGCGGCTGGGTAGCGTGACCCAGCGCATCGGCGAAATCGACGGCATGAACCAGTCCGTCGCCACGGCGACCGAAGAGCAAACGGCTGTGGTGGAATCGATCAACGTCGACATCACCGAGATCAACACGCTGAACCAGGAAGGTGTAGAGAACCTGCAGGCGACCTTGCGCGCGTGTGCCGATCTTGAGCAGCAGGCGGCACGGTTGAAGCAGTTGGTGGGGAGTTTCAGGATCTAAGGTGCCCACACCGGCCCTTTCGCTGGCAAGCCAGCTCCCACAATGTTTTGCAGCGGACACAATTTTTGTGTACGACGCAAAACCCTGTGGGAGCTGGCTTGCCAGCGATGGCGGCCTCAGCAGTAACGAAAAACTAGAATCGTGAACCCGGCTTGGAGAGAAACGCCAACTCCTCAGGCGTAGACTCCCTTCCCAACACCGCATTGCGATGCGGAAACCGCCCAAACTGCGCGATCACTTTCTGATGCTTCTGGGCGTAGTCCAGGTAATCGGCAAACAGCGCCTGGTCACTTTCCGGCTGTTGCGCCACCAACTCGATGTACCGCGAGACACCTTCGTTCTGCACCGCGAGGTTTTCGCTGTGCTCGAACACCAGATAGATGAACACCCGCTGAATCGGCGGCAATTGCCGATCAAAGTCCGCCGCAATGCCTTGGGCAACGAGTTGCTGTGCCCGGGAATCGCCGGAAAACGCTTTGGGAGAATCGCGAAAGATCATTCGCGGCAGTTGATCGAGCAACAGCACCAGGGCCAGCCAACCTTCGGGACGTTGCGTCCACTCGGTCAATCCACCGGTCAATGCCTGCTCGACCCAGTCCCCGAAACGCTCGCGCGCTTCGAGGTCCTGGCTGTCACGCTTGCCGAACCACAACTTGCCCTTCTGTGCCGCCACTTGCTTGGCTGATTCAGACGTTCCGAACCACCATTCGAGCAACGGCTGCCAGGGCGCAGTCATGATTTACTCCTTGTGGTAAGCCGTGACGCGGGCCACTTCTTCTTTCGAACCGAGGAACACCGCTACGCGCTGGTGCAGGCCTTCCGGCTGAATGTCGAGGATGCGCTGGTGACCATCGGTGGAGGCGCCGCCCGCTTGTTCCACGAGGAACGACATCGGGTTGGCTTCGTACATCAGGCGCAGCTTGCCCGGCTTCGACGGCTCGCGGCTGTCACGTGGGTACATGAACAAACCGCCACGGGTCAGGATGCGATGCACATCGGCCACCATCGCGGCGACCCAGCGCATGTTGTAGTTCTTTTTCAACGGGCCTTCATCGCCTGCCAGCAATTCGCCGACGTAACGCTGCACCGGTGCTTCCCAGTGACGCTGGTTGGAGGCGTTGATGGCAAATTCCTGGGTGGCTTCCGGAATGGTGATGTTTTCGTGAGTCAGTACGAAGCTGCCCATTTCACGGTCCAGGGTGAAGCCTTTGACGCCGTCGCCCAGGGTCAGGATCAGCATGGTCTGGGGACCGTAGATCGCGTAACCGGCGGCCACTTGCTGGGTACCTGGCTGCAGGAAGGCTTTTTCGTTCAGGGGTTCGTTCTGGCTCAGGTATTCGTTCGGGCAACGCAGTACCGAGAAGATCGTGCCGACCGGGGCGTTGATGTCGATGTTCGAAGAGCCGTCCAGCGGGTCGAATACCAGCAGGTAGGCGCCTTTCGGGTATTTGCCCGGGATCTGGTAGGCGTTATCCATTTCTTCGGACGCCATGCCGGCCAGGTGACCGCCCCATTCATTGGCCTCGAGCAGGATCTCGTTGGAGATCACGTCGAGCTTTTTCTGCACTTCGCCCTGGACGTTTTCAGTGCCCATGCTGCCCAGAACGCCGCCGAGGGCGCCTTTGGACACGGCGTGGTTGATTTCCTTGCAAGCACGCGCCACCACTTCGATCAGGAAGCGCAGATCGGCAGGAGTGTTGTTGCTACGGGTCTGCTCAATCAAATAGCGACTCAAGGTAACGCGGGACATGGAAGGCTCCGGAGGAATGGGGGGGCTAAAAACCCGCGCAGTTTAACGCGAGTCGGGGCGCATTTCCTCCTATCAGACGTGATCGGCTGAAGAGAGTTCATGCTCCGGGTTTAGCGTAGTAGGAAACGGCTCAGATATGAGGCGTCGACGGGCGCCAATTTCGATATTCATGCAGGAGCCCGCCTGCTCGCGATCGGGTGCCAAGCAACCGGTTTCAGGGCTTGACCGGTGGTTTGCGCAACAGGCTGAACGCCATCGCCGCCAGGAACAATACGCTGAGCAACAGCACCGCCCACAGGCCGAATTTCTTCCAGTCGGTGCCCACCACTGCCGGCCCTGGCGTAGCCGAAGGCGTAACCACAACCCCGGCATCCACCGCTGCCTTGCCCAATGTCGCCAGTTTCGCCGCGTTGAAGTCCGGTATCAGGGTCGACAATGGCAGGTTTGCCGCCTTCACCGTCGAGTTGCCCAGCGCCAGCGTATAAGGCCCCGGCCCTCGCGCCAGAAAGACCAGATGCGTCGCCCGCACGGCGAACTTTATTACCGGCACCTGCGCCCCCAATCCACCGCCGCGCTCGTCCACGGTCAGCTTCAATTGCTGCACGGTCTGCCCCGACAATTGCAACTGATCCTGAACCACATCCTGACTGCCCTGGGTCAGGCGATAAAGCAGACCGTTGCTCAGAGGTTGCCACGGCAGGCTACCATTGCGACGACCGGACAACGTGACCGGCGCCAGACTGTTGGCCTGGCTCAGTTCGACCTGCACTCGCTCGACGCTGACGCTCATCGGCAATTGCCAGGTGTACTCGCCGGCCTTCACGCTGGTGCCGGCCAACGCTTGCGACCAGACCAACGGCAACGGCAGACTGCGGCTGCTTTGCAGTTGCGCCGACGTCAGGGTCGGCGCCAATTGCGGTGCCTCCCACAGCAATCGCAAGTAGCGCGCCGACTGCCCGGGCAGAGCGACTTCGTGTTGCTCGACTCGCTCATCGGCAAAAGTCAGCCGCGCGACCTGCCCTTCCCCCCATGACTGCCAATGCTGCAAATCGTCACTGGCCTCGATGGTAAAACGCTGGAAGCCATCGCGCTCGCTGGTCCAGTCAAGAACCAACTGCTGCAAAGGCGCCTTGATGGCACTGGCGTCGAGCAGCCAGCCGCGCAACGCTTCCTCGCCCGCCTCCAACTGAGTGGAGGGCTGCACTTCGACCAACGCGCCGTTGGCAGTCGATTGCACGCGCACGCTCGGCGCATGCTCGGTGGCGTCTACCGAGTTGTACAGCGGGAACCATTTGACGTCGGTCAGCGTGCGGCCGTCTTCAGCTTGCGGGGTGGCCCGCGCCAGCGCGTAGGCCTGTGGTTCGCCATTGGCATTGAACACGCGCACATCGCTCAGGTCGGTTTGCCGGGCATTCAGTTGCACGGTCAAGGGCAGCTCAAGTCGATACCACGGCCCCTCACCGCTGACGGACAACGGCACTTGTGTGGTGAAGTCTGCGAGTTTTTCCTGGGCGCCAGCCGAGAGCGCCATCCCCATGGCTACCACGCCCAACCAGCACAGGTTCAGCTTCTGACTCAAGACGACACTCCTCCAGTTTGCGGGGCCGGTTTCTCGGCATCCTCCGCAGCCTCGGCACGCTTGGGCGGCAACGGGGCAAAGTAGCCCACCACCAGCAGCAACACGCCAACGCCAATAAACGACACGATCCGCGCCAGCCCGCCACGGTTACTCAATTCGACAAAGAACAGTTTCGCCACAACCACGCCGATCAGCGCCGCGCCGATCAGCCAGACTTCACGGCGATGCCGCAAATGGCCGCCGATCATCAGACTCAGAGCGATCATCGTCCAAATGATCGACAGACCGGCCTGCACCCGCATGGATTCAAGCAACGCATCGAGCTGGAACGGCACCCCGCCCCAATGGTGTGCCGCACGCATCACCAGTGCAGTAAAGAACACGAACAACGAGACGCCAGCGATCAGCTGTGTGGCGCGGGCGACGTAGTCCTTGTTGAACTGCAGTTGCGTCAGCGCGTTGCGTGACCAGACGTAAACGCCGAACAGCGCAAACAACAAACCCAGCTCCAGCGGATTGATCAGCGGTACGTAGGGCAGCGGCTCAGCCATGCCGTCACTGACAGCGTTGGCCAACCAGAACCAGCCGAGCATCAACAAGGCCAAGGGCGCGGCGGCATACACACGGTATTCGCGCGCATGGTCCGACATCGGCCACGGCCACTGTCGGGGCGCGGCCACCAGCACCAGATACAGGCTTGGCAGAATCGCCCAACCCAACCAGCGCCAGGCGTTGTACTGCTCGGACAGCAGCAAAAGTCCGTAACGCAATTCCAGGGCCAGTACGCCGATCAGCAGCCAGCAACCGAGCACATGGGCGACACTGAGCACCCGCGCTGCCAGCATCGGAGCCAGGCGACGCAGCGAAATGAAATGCACAACGAACAATGCCGTCCACGCCAGCCACCCAAAATTGGCCGCCGGGTGATAACGCGAATGCCACGCGGCGAGCAAAACCACACCGGCAGCCGGGATCAGCAACGTGCAAAGCAAACCCAGTGACGTCCAATTCAGACGCAAGGCCAACACAGCCCACAACGTTGCGCTCAATAGTGCGACCGCCAGCAGCAACGTCACTTGCAGTTCAAGCGGGGCAAACCGCAGCACCTCGCTGACCCATGCCAGCGACCACCAACCCGCGCCCCAAATCAGCGACGCCTGAGACAAACGTTGCAGAGTCAGCCCGTCAAACACCGTGACGGCGTTGCCGGTTTGCAAGCGCCAGGCCCCGACCAGCCCTGTCAGGCCCAGTAGCAGCGGCGTCCAGAACCCGCCGTGGGCCAAGGGGCGCAAGTCCTCATAGAACGAGGGCGCGGCGACCAGGAACAACATGCCCCCAAGCCACTGAACGGCCATGGCGGTGAACACAAACGTGCGCGACGGCAGACGCAGGCCGACAAACAACGTGATCAACCCGGCCAGCGCCCAACTGATCGTCGTGCCTTCGGCGAAGAAAAACAGCGGCGCCAGCAGATAGATGAACGACAGGCCAAGACAGGCCAACAGCGGTACGCCTTTGCGTTCCCACGGTGAAGTCTGCCCGGGCAGTGCTTTATGCAATGAGTAGAAACTGAACAACAACGCGACGCCAAGCAACAGCGCGCCCAAGGGCGCACCTTCAAGCAGACTATTCTCACCCGCGCCCAGCTCGCTGAGAAACGTCAGTGCCGAGCCCAATTGCAGCAGTAAGGCGAATGCTCGGGCCAACGGTCGTTGCTGACGCAGACCCAGCCAGAAAATCCCTGCGCCCTCTACGGCCCATGCTGCTGTTGTCCAGCGCGCATCGAGCCCCAGTGGAATCGCCAGGCTGGTGAAAATCACACCCAGGGCAAGACAGGTTTCTGCCAGCAGCAACGTTCGGCCGCCAAACAGCAGACGGGCCAGGCCCATGTAGATGATGCCCAGCGCCAAGGCACTGAACGCGGCGGCGAATTCCAAGTGTTGCACCAAGGCGAACTGCAAGCCGAAGCCCACCAGCGGCGGACCGAATAGCAAGGTACCGTCGACATAGTCGCCCTTGCGTGCCGACCACTGCAGTAGAGCCTCACGGCCACCGCCCTCGGGCGCATCGCCGATCTCCAGCAACTTGCGGCGGGCGAACAGCAGACCGATGGCCAAGTACATCAGGAAGAACAGAATCAGAAACGGCTCGGTGCTCCACAACAGTTCCGGCGTGTAGGTGCGCGCACCCCAGGCGAAACCAATGCCGAAAGTGCCGACAAAGCCGATCACGTTCAGCGTTCGCCAGGCCTTGAACCAGGCGATGGCCAGGATGCCGGCATTGAGCAAGGCAAAATAGCTGAACAACGCGACGTGGCTACCGCTACCGGTAGACGCCAGGATCGGCGCGGCAAAACCGCCCAATGCCGCCGCACAGGCCAGCCCCAAGGAGTCCTGGGTGATGGCCAGAATCGCCGAAAACACGGTGACCGCCACCAGCAGCCCGAACGCCGCCGAAGGGTCGAGCAGCGGATGCAATCGCATCGCTGCAAACACCGTCAGATACAGCACCGCAACCCCGGCGCCTTGCAACATCAACGCATAATTGTTGTTACGACGCCGCAGCCACCATCCAAGGCCAAGCAGCCCCAATGCCGCCGCCGCGACACCGGCATAACGCAGCTCGATCGGCACCACCATGCCTTCAGTTGCGTAGCGCAGCAGGAACGCCAGACCGAGAAACAACAGCACCACGCCCACTCGCAGTACGGTGTTGCCACCGAACAGCCATGCTCGAGCGCCATTGATAGCGCGTTCGATGAAATTGGGGCCGCGAGGTGGGGCCGGTTGTTGCGAATCGCGAACGTCCGGCGCAGGTTTCCAGGCATCAAATGATGGTGCGGGATGGTTTACGGTGGCGGCCGCGGTGCTGAGGGGTTCGAGTTCGGGCGGAAGCTCCCAGACCAGCTCAACAGGGGGATGCGCGACCGCAGAGTCGGGGATGGGGTCGGTTTCGCTGATGACAGGCGCAGTGACTTCGGGGGCTTTGGCGCCAGACACCTCCAACACCGCCAGCCGTTGCTCGACGGCATGCAACGCAACTTGAGCCTGCTCCAACAAAAGGCGTTGCGAGTCGGCCTGCGAAGCCAGACGGCCAACTCGAATCGCCTGGCCGATTGCCAAGCCAAGCAGCGCGCCCAGCAGTGCATCGCTGAACGACTCGTCGAGTATCCAGCCCAGCACCAGGCCAATCAGCGTCAACATCCATTGCATGGTCGATATCCTTGAGCGCAATCCAGAAAGATTAGCGTAGCCACGGCCAAAAGATCGCAGCCTTCGGCAGCTCCTGCAAAAACGCTTTAATTCGCGATTTTGCAGGAGCTGCCGAAGGCTGCGATCTTTTGCGGCGCGTCAGTATATCGATCCGACCGAAGACTTACTCCAGCGCTTTCCAGATATCCGTGGCGTACTCGCGAATCGTCCGGTCAGACGAGAACCAGCCCATCCGCGAGGTGTTCAACACCGCCGAACGCCACCACTCCTTGGAATCGTGCCAATGGGCTTCGACCCGCATCTGCGCGTTCCAGTAGGAATCGAAATCGGCGCAGACCAGGAAACGGTCGTAATCCACCAGCGAATCGATCAGCCCGCTGTACCGCGACGGATCATCCGGCGAGAACACCCCGCTACGAATCGCTTGCAGCACATCGTTGAGCCGGTGAGACGCAGCGATGTCCGGCACTGCACTGAACTCGTGGTTTTGCTTGCGCGCTTCCACCTGCTGCGCGCTGAGCCCGAAGATGAACATATGCTCGGCGCCGATGCGCTCGCACATCTCCACGTTGGCGCCGTCCAGCGTGCCGATGGTCAGCGCACCGTTGAGACCGAATTTCATGTTGCTGGTGCCCGACGCCTCGAAACCGGCGGTGGAGATCTGTTCGGACAAGTCAGCCGCCGGAATGATGCTCTCGGCGAGGCTGACGTTGTAATTGGGCAGGAACACTACTTTGAGCAAGCCACGCACGGTCGGATCGTTGTTCACCACCCGGGCGATGTCGTTGGTCAGTTTGATGATCAGCTTGGCCTGGTGATAACTGGCCGCCGCCTTACCGGCGAAGATCTTCACCCGCGGTACCCAATCGATTTCCGGCTCGGCGCGAATCGCCTGGTACAACGCCACGGTGTGCAGCAGGTTGAGCAACTGGCGCTTGTACTCGTGGATCCGTTTGACCTGCACATCGAACATCGCCGCCGGGTTGACCGCCACGCCCAGCCGTTCGTGAATGAGATACGCCAGGGCTTTTTTGCTGTGCAAACGCTGCTCGGCAAACGCCTTGCGGAACGCGGTTTTTTCGGCGAACGGCTCAAGATCGAGCAATCGCGCTTCGGGGTTATCCAGCAGATCCGGGCCGAGTGCATCGACCAGCATCGAGGTCAGCTCGGAGTTGGCCTGATAGAGCCAGCGGCGGAAGGTAATGCCGTTGGTTTTGTTGTTGATCCGCTCCGGGTAGAGCTTGTGAAGCTCGGAGAACACCGTTTTGCGCATCAGTTGCGTGTGCAAACCGGACACGCCATTGACGCTGTGGGAGCCCAGGAACGCCAGATTGCCCATGCGTACCCGGCGGCCATTGTCTTCTTCGATCAGCGACACCGCGCGCAGTACGTCGAAATCGTGAATGCCTTTGGCGCGCAACGAATCGATGTGCTGGGCATTGATCAGGTAAATGATCTGCATGTGACGTGGCAGCATGCGCTCCATCAACCCCACCGGCCAGGTTTCCAGCGCTTCGGGCAGCAGCGTGTGGTTGGTGTAGGACAGCGTGTCGACCGTAACCTGCCAGGCGGCATCCCAGGCCACGTCGTAGACGTCGACCAATTGGCGCATCAGCTCGGCAACGGCAATCGATGGGTGCGTGTCATTGAGCTGGATCGCCGCATGATCCCCCAGGGTCAGTACCGAGGTGTGCATGTTGCGATGGCGACGCAGCAAGTCCTGCAATGATGCCGCGACAAAGAAGTATTCCTGACGCAGACGCAGTTCCTGGCCGGCTTCGGTGCTGTCCGCCGGATACAGCACGCGGGAGATACTCTCGGCGCGGGCCACTTCGGCCACTGCGCCAAGGTGGTCACCGGCGTTGAAACGCTCAAGGTGCAAGTCTTCCATGGCCCGTGCGCGCCACAGTCGCAGGGTGTTCACGCTCGCTCCTCGCCAGCCGACCACGGGTGTGTCGTAGGCAATGGCCCGCACGGTTTCCGCCGGGTGCCAGACTTGCTTGGACTTGCCACTTTCATCGGTCACGGTCTCGACGCTGCCACCAAAACCGATCGGATATACCACCTCCGGACGCTCGAACTCCCAAGGGTTGCCGAAATCCAGCCAGTGTTCGGTTTGCTCCTGCTGCCAGCCGTCGACAATCGCCTGACGGAACAGGCCGTGTTCATAGCGAATGCCGTAGCCATGACCGGCGATGCCCAGGGTCGACATGCTTTCCATGAAGCACGCCGCCAGACGACCGAGGCCCCCGTTGCCCAGCGCGGCATCGGGCTCCAGCAGGCGGATGCGCTCGAGGTCGACGCCGAGTTCGGTCAGGGCCTCGCGCGCGACGTCGAGCAGGCCAAGGTTGCTCAGGCTGTCGTAGAGCAAGCGACCGATGAGAAATTCCAGGGAGAGGTAGTAAACGCGCTTCTGACCTTTGCGATAAATCTGACGCGTGTGGTCCATCCAGTGCTCGACCATGTGATCACGCGCTGCCAGGGCAATGGCTTCGAACCAGTCGTGGTCGAAGGCGTGATCCGGGTCTTTGCCCACCGCATAGGTGAGTTTGGTCAAGACGGCGTCGCGGAATGCGGCCACCTCTGCTTCGCGAACAAGTGGTTCTTGAGTCATCGATAGGACCTCGAGCGAGCGTTGAGTTGTCTGAGCCTAGACGGTCTGACAGGTGGTAGAGGCTCTGGTTCGGCAGTTTTTCCCGCAAGTGCGAAACAGATCGGCAATACATTGTCGTGTACCGGAATCAATGCAGGGGCCGTGCCGGATTAGCGGTTCGCCGCACGCCGATGAAAAAATCTGGCGAAAGGTTGTTCAAAAATCCACCAGTCCCGGTATGATCGCGCGCCCTGATGCACACGCTGGTAACAACCGATGATGAAGCCCAACCTGATCGCCGCCGCGGAGATCGACCGACTCGATACCTGGGCAAAATATTCTGCCCCCATGTGCGGTTCGTGCATATCCAGCTGCTGCACCCTGCCGGTCGAGGTCAAGATCAAGGATCTGATCCGTATCGGCGTGGTCGATGAGTTCGAGATGGGTGATCCGCCGAAGAACATCGCCAAGCGCCTGCAAAAGGAAGGTCTGGTCGAGCGTTTTAACCAGAAGTCGGGAATCTTCACCCTCCAGCGCATGAGCAACAACGATTGCCTGTACCTGGATCGCAAGAGCCGTCTGTGCACTATTTATGAAAAGCGCCCGGATACCTGCCGCAACCACCCGAAAATCGGCCCGCGGCCAGGGTATTGCGCGTACAAGCCCAAGGAAGTGGTGCGCGAGCAGAATTCGCGGTCGATCGAGCGGTTCTGATAGTTCCTGATTTTTTTGGCGGCTGATCGGCCGCCATCGCTGGCAAGCCAGCTCCCACAGTGATTGTTGTCGTACACAAATTTCATGTACGACTCAAATCGTGTGGGAGCTGGCTTGCCAGCGATGGGGCCAGCAAAACACCACACATATCCCGGACAAACAAAAACGCCCCCGGCCTTTCGACCGGGGGCGTTTTCGTCAAGCCGGGCTAAATCTTATGCCTTGGCTTTCTTGGCAGCGCGGGTACGCTCGCTTTCGTCCAGGATCTTCTTGCGAAGACGGATGGACTTAGGCGTCACTTCACACAGCTCGTCGTCCTGGATGAATTCCAGAGCCTGTTCCAGGGTGAAGCGAACAGGTGGAACCAGAGCGATGGTTTCGTCTTTACCCGAAGCACGCATGTTGTCGAGCTTCTTGCCTTTGGTTGGGTTGACACCCAGGTCGTTGTCGCGGCTGTTCTGACCAACGATCTGACCGTTGTAGATCTCCTGGCCGTGTTCTACGAACAGCTTGCCACGAGCCTGCAGGGTTTCCAGCGAGTAGGTCAGAGCCTTGCCGGTTTCAACCGAAACCAGAACGCCGTTCTGACGACCGGACATGTCGCCGGACTTCATCACGTCGTAACGGTCGAAGATCGAGGTCAGGATGCCAGCACCGTTGGTCAGGGTCAGGAACTGGTTACGGAAACCGATCAGACCGCGAGCAGGGATGTTGTATTCCAGACGTACACGGCCCTTGCCATCCGGCACCATGTTGGTCAGGTCGCCTTTACGCAGGCCCATCTCTTCCATCACCTTGCCCTGGGATTCTTCCGGCAGGTCGATGGTGACGTTTTCGAACGGTTCGTGCTTCACGCCGTCAACCAGACGGATGATCACTTCCGGACGGCCTACAGCCATTTCGAAGCCTTCGCGACGCATGGTTTCGATCAGTACCGAGAGGTGCAGTTCGCCACGGCCGGAAACCTTGAACTTGTCAGCCGAGTCGCCTTCTTCAACGCGCAGTGCAACGTTGTACAGCAGCTCTTTGTCCAGACGTTCCTTGATGTTACGGGAAGTCACGAACTTGCCTTCTTTACCGCAGAATGGCGAGTCGTTTACCTGGAAGGTCATGGAAACGGTTGGCTCGTCGACGGTCAACGGCTTCATCGCTTCAACGGTGTCCGGGTGGCACAGGGTGTCGGAGATGAACAGCGAGTCCATACCGCTGATGCACACGATGTCGCCTGCAGCAGCTTCTTCAACGTCTACACGGTGCAGACCGTGGTGACCCATCAGCTTCAGGATACGACCGTTACGCTTCTTGCCGTCGGCGCCGATAGCAACAACCGGGGAGTTCGGCTTGATGCGACCACGAGCGATACGGCCAACACCGATAACACCCAGGAAGCTGTTGTAGTCCAGTGCGGAGATTTGCATCTGGAACGGACCGTCACGGTCGACTTTCGGCGCAGGTACGTTGTCGACGATCGACTGGTACAGCGGGGTCATGTCTTCAGCCATGTCGGTGTGGTCCAGACCGGCAATACCGTTCAGGGCCGAGGCGTAGACGACTTTGAAGTCCAGCTGTTCTTCGGTGGCACCCAGGTTGTCGAACAGATCGAAGATCTGGTCCAGAACCCAGTCCGGACGCGCGCCTGGACGGTCAACCTTGTTGATGCACACGATCGGACGCAGGCCGGCTTCGAAAGCCTTCTTGGTCACGAAACGGGTTTGCGGCATAGGGCCGTCTTGAGCGTCAACCAGCAGCAGAACGGAGTCAACCATCGACATTACGCGTTCAACTTCGCCGCCGAAGTCGGCGTGGCCCGGGGTGTCCACGATGTTGATGTGGTAGCCGTTCCAGTTGATGGCGGTGTTTTTCGCCAGAATGGTAATACCGCGCTCTTTTTCCTGGTCGTTGGAGTCCATCACGCGCTCGTCGTTGAGCTCGTTGCGCTCCAGAGTGCCGGATTGACGCAAGAGTTTGTCTACCAGGGTGGTCTTACCATGGTCAACGTGAGCAATGATGGCGATGTTGCGTAGATTTTCGATCACTTGTGTATCTCGATCAGAGGATTCGGTGCGCTGACAAGTCTTGGCAGCGATTTACAGTAGAGTCAGGCCTTGCCGTTACAGCTTGACGGCGGCGTCGGGGGGCCGGTGACGCAAGCCACAGGCAAACAGCCCCGGGCACTTAGCTCGGTCGATAAACGCGCACATTGGCATGCCCCTCACTGAGCAAATGGTGGGCATGCAGGCGACTCATCACGCCTTTGTCGCAATAAAGCAGGTACTGGCGAGTAGGGTCCAGTTCCTTGAAACGAGCGTTCAGTGCATAAAACGGCATCGTTTGTACCTCGATGCCAGCGAGATCCAGCGGGTCGTCTTCAGCGGCGTCCGGGTGACGGATATCGATGACGATCTGACCGGCCAGCGCTTCGCTGACTTCTTCAATTTGCAAATCCTGGCCCAATTCATCGATCACGCGATCGATCGGCACCAGTTTGGCGTTTTCGAGCGCTCGCTCGAGTACCGCCATATCGAATTCTTTCTCTTCATGCTCGACGCGATGGCGCTTGGCTGCGGTCTTCGGGTTGACCGAGATGACGCCGCAGTATTCCGGCATGTGCCGGGCGAAATCGGCGGTGCCGATTTCGTTGGCCAGATCGATGATGTCCTGCTTGTGGCTGGCGATGAGCGGTCGCAAGACGAGCTTGTCGGTCACGCAATCGATCACGCTCAGGTTCGGCAATGTCTGGCTCGATACCTGGGAGATCGCCTCGCCGGTCACCAGCGCTTCAATGTGCAGTCGATCGGCAATTTGGGACGAAGCGCGCAACATCATACGCTTCAATACTACGCCCATATGACTGTTATCGACTTTGCCGAGAATTTCTCCCAGCACTTCCTCGAACGGCACACTGACAAATAACACGCGTTGGGAGCTGCCGTACTTCTTCCAGATGAAATGCGCGACTTCCATGACGCCCAGTTCGTGGGCACGTCCGCCCAGATTGAAGAAGCAGAAGTGGGCCATCAGGCCGCGTCGCATGATCTGGTAAGCCGCAACGGTGGAGTCGAAGCCACCGGACATCAGCACCAGCGTCTGCTCCAACGCGCCCAGCGGATAACCGCCGATGCCGTTGTGCTGGCTGTGGATCACAAACAACCGTTGGTCGCGAACTTCGATGCGAACTTCGATTTCAGGCTTTTTCAGGTCGATTCCGGCGGCACCACACTGACGACGCAACTGGCTGCCGACGTATTTCTCGATGTCGATCGAGCTGAACGGGTGCTTGCCCGCGCGCTTGCAACGCACCGAAAAAATCTTCCCGGCCAGCGCATCGCCGTAGTGCTGCTTGCACTTTTCAACGATGTCGTCGAAATCCCCCAGCGGGTACTCGTCGATTTGCAGGAAGTGTGCGATGCCCGGCATGCAGCTCAGGCGCTCGCCCATCTCTTTCAGGGCCTTGGGGTCGCTGACGCGGGTTTCCAGCTCGAGGTTGTCCCACACGCCGTTCACCACCACAGCCGGGTCCAGATCGCGGAGCACGGCACGGATGTTCTTGGCCAATTGGCGGATGAAACGCATCCGTACCGGGCGGCTCTTGATGGTGATCTCGGGGAAGACTTTTACGATTAATTTCATGGAAACAGCGCGCGCAGGGCCTGCCGAAAAAGGGGGGCGCGGATTATAGCGGAAATTGCTCAAGGTTTAACCAGTTAATGTGCAGAAGGTTTTGCCCGCACCAAAAGAGGTCATTTTTAGCTTTAGGCGCCACATTGTAGGGCGATAATTTGTTCTTTCAGGCGCCTTGCACCTTTATAAGCGTGAATTTGGGGCAAAAAACCCATGGTGGGGCACTGGCATGCAATTTGCTCCCTTGTGAGGCAGGTTGCCTTGGCAGAGTATTCGCGCCGGCATCACAAACATTTAAGGGCATCCACTACCAGCCCTAAGCCACCCGGAGGACACTATGTCGAAGTCGGTTCAACTCATCAAAGATCATGACGTCAAGTGGATTGATCTGCGCTTCACAGACACCAAAGGCACTCAGCACCACGTGACCATGCCGGCTCGCGATGCGCTGGATGAAGACTTCTTCGAAGTCGGCAAGATGTTCGACGGCTCTTCCATCTCTGGCTGGAAAGGCATCGAAGCCTCCGACATGATCCTGATGCCGGACGACTCCACCGCCGTTCTCGACCCGTTCACCGAAGAGCCGACCCTGATCCTGGTCTGCGACATCATCGAACCTTCGAGCATGCAAGGCTACGATCGCGACCCACGTGCGATCGCCAAGCGTGCTGAAGAGCACCTGAAAGCCACCGGTATCGGCGACACCGTATTCGCCGGTCCAGAGCCAGAGTTCTTCATCTTCGACCAAGTGAAGTTCAAGTCCGACATTTCCGGCTCCATGTTCAAGATCTACTCCGAACAAGGTTCCTGGATGTCCGACCAGGACATCGAAGGCGGCAACAAGGGCCACCGTCCTGGCGTCAAAGGCGGCTACTTCCCGGTTCCACCGTTCGACCACGACCACGAAATCCGTACCTCCATGTGCAACGCACTGGAAGAAATGGGCCTGACCGTCGAAGTTCACCACCACGAAGTGGCAACTGCCGGCCAGAACGAAATCGGCGTCAAGTTCAACACCCTGGTGAAGAAAGCCGACGAAACCCAAACCCTGAAGTACGTTGTGCACAACGTTGCTGACGCCTACGGCCGTACCGCTACCTTCATGCCTAAGCCTCTGTACGGCGACAACGGCTCGGGCATGCACGTACACATGTCCATCTGGAAGGATGGCAAGAACACCTTCGCAGGCGAAGGCTATGCCGGTCTGTCCGACACCGCTCTGTACTTCATTGGCGGCATCATCAAGCACGGTAAGGCCCTGAACGGCTTCACCAACCCGGCGACCAACTCCTACAAGCGTCTGGTACCAGGTTTCGAAGCCCCGGTAATGCTGGCCTACTCGGCCCGTAACCGTTCCGCTTCGATCCGTATTCCTTACGTGTCGAGCCCTAAAGCCCGTCGTATCGAAGCACGCTTCCCGGATCCGGCTGCCAACCCGTACCTGGCTTTCGCAGCACTGCTGATGGCTGGCCTGGACGGCATCCAGAACAAGATCCACCCTGGCGATGCAGCTGACAAAAACCTGTACGACCTGCCGCCTGAAGAGGCGAAAGAGATCCCACAAGTTTGCGGCAGCCTGAAAGAAGCCCTGGAAGAGCTGGACAAAGGTCGTGCGTTCCTGACCAAAGGCGGCGTTTTCTCCGACGACTTCATCGACGCTTACATCGCTCTGAAAAGCGAAGAAGAAATCAAGGTTCGCACCTTCGTACACCCACTGGAATACGAGCTGTACTACAGCTGCTGATCCGGTAGCGCCTGCGCAAGCGGCGTGACTAAAAAGAGGCCTCCTTCGGGAGGCCTCTTTTTTTTTGGTCATTTTCCGACAGCGGTTATCTCCTTCTCCTCGGACATTCACAGCATCGTCCGGCATCAATCCGCTCAAGTTGTTCGTAGCCTGCTCCGTCTTGCCCGAACTCAACGGATAAAACAATGAAGACCTACCTGCTGACTCCCCTGCTCGCCACCTTGACTACTGCATTGCTGGGCTGCAGCCCGGCATCGCAACCGGCAGGCATCGAACGGAAAATTCTCCTGCAAAGCAGCACCTCCTGGGACAACACCCCCTACACTCGCTACCCCGCAGCCGCCCCTGAACTGACACTGCTCAAACTCAAGATACCGGCCAACACTGAACTCGACTGGCATACTCATCCAATCCCCAACGCGGCCTACATTCTCGCGGGCGAGTTGACGGTTGAGGGCAAGGACAATGGCTTGGTCCAGCACTTCAAACAGGGCGAGGCGCTGGCTGAAATGGTCGACACCACGCATCGTGGAAAAACCGGTGACAAGCCGGTAGAACTCATTGTGTTCTATGCTGGCAGCCAAGGAATTCCATTGTCGGAGTAATTCTCGCTGCCCACAGGGAGGCTGAATGCGGCCACTTTTTATGCTTTTGCTGCTGCCTTTGGCTTTTCCCGTGGTGGCCCAGATCTACAAATACACCGATGCGGATGGCAATACCGCTTACAGCAATCAACCGCCCGACGGAGTACAGGCCCAGCCGGTCGAGCTGCCGCCACTCAACAGCGTTGTACCCCAGCCTGCTCCAGGGTCAACCACGCCAACCAATACGGACGAACAATCGCGCAATGCCTACGAAGTACTGGAGCTGACTGGCCTGCCCACCACCGAAGCCCTGCGCGCGAACAACGGCACCTTCACCGTCAATGTGTTGATCAAACCGCGATTGCAAGGCCCGCACCTGTTCAGACTGGTCCTGGATGACCAACCCTACGGTCAGCCCGGCAATGTGCCGATCCTGCAACTGGTGAACATCGACCGCGGCCTGCACAGCCTGGCGGTGCAAGTAATAGACGGGGAAACCGTGGTCCAGCAAAGTCCCAGTGTGACGTTTACCGTGCAACGGGTGCACAAGCCTTGAAGGGTTGGTTGCTGATCGGCCTGCTGTTGGCCTTGCCCGCTTCGGCGCAGGTGTTTACTTACATCGACGCCCAAGGCAATCGGGTCTTTACCGATCAGCCCAGACCCGGCAATGCCAAGCGCGTCCCGCTGGCAACCAGTAACCGAATGGCCGTCCCAGACTCCGCACCAGAGCGCAGCGCAAAGAAACCAGAGCAAAAACCCCTGTTCCACTACGACCTGCTGCGCATTCTGGTGCCGGAGCCCGATGCCACTGTACGCAGCACTGCTGGCGAAATCATCGTCAGTATCACCAGTGAGCCAGGCCTGCAAAAAGGCCATCGCTACCGCTTATTGCTCGATGGCCAACCCACGGCCGAGCCCGGTATCAGCCCGGTGTTCCCGCTGACCAACATCGACCGCGGCACCCACCAGCTGTCCGTGGAGGTCCTCGACGAACACGGCCGAACCGTTGAACGTACCGCCAATCAGCCTTTCCACATGCAGCGCATGTCCCTGGCGCAAAAGCGCAAGGTCAAACCGTGCGCAATCGATGACTATGGCCAACGGCCGGAATGCCCGCTTGCCGAGAAGCCAGTCGAAGAAAAAAGTCCGTTTTTACGCTTCTTCTAAATTGGCTCAGGTTTGCGCACTATATTGGTGCGATTGGTTGCACCTTCGCCAAATTCCAACCCATTTTGGTTCGAAACTACTCGCCGAAGGTGGCAGAGCGCCACTCAATCGAGCGCCGAACGCCCATTTCGGGCGATCCGCGCTTCTTTTCGGAGCCTTGGTTTGGTTTTTGCATTTTCCTCGCGTCAGCGCTTTTTTCTTGCGCATGCTTTGCCCTAAAAGAGGTCCCGATGACCATTAGCGACGCACTCCACCGTTTGCTACTCGACAACCTCACCACCGCGACCATCCTGCTCGATGCCGAATTGCGCCTTGAGTACATGAACCCGGCGGCGGAAATGCTGCTGGCCATCAGCGGCCAGCGCAGCCATGGGCAGTTCATCAGCGAGTTGTTCACCGAATCCACCGAAGCGCTCAATTCGTTGCGTCAGGCCGTGCAGCAGGCGCACCCGTTCACCAAGCGCGAAGCGATGCTCACCGCCCTCACCGGCCAGACCCTGACGGTCGATTACGCGGTCACACCGATCCTCAGCAATGGCGATACGTTATTACTGCTCGAGGTACATCCCCGCGATCGCCTGCTGCGCATCACCAAGGAAGAGGCGCAACTGTCGAAGCAGGAAACCAGCAAGATGCTGGTGCGCGGCCTGGCCCACGAAATCAAGAATCCGCTGGGCGGCATTCGTGGCGCGGCGCAATTGCTGGCCCGCGAACTGCCGGAAGAAAGCCTGCGCGATTACACCAATGTGATCATCGAGGAAGCTGACCGCCTGCGAAACCTGGTCGATCGCATGCTCGGTTCCAACAAGCTGCCCTCGCTGGCCATGTGCAACGTCCACGAAGTTCTGGAGCGCGTCTGCCATCTGGTCGAGGCCGAAAGCCAAGGCTGCATCACATTGGTGCGCGACTATGACCCAAGCATCCCCGACGTGCTGATTGACCGCGAACAAATGATCCAGGCCGTGCTGAACATTGTGCGTAACGCAATGCAGGCCATCAGTAGCCAGAACGAGCTGCGCCTGGGCCGCATCAGCCTGCGTACCCGTGCCATGCGTCAGTTCACCATCGGCCACGTGCGCCATCGCCTGGTGACCAAGATCGAAATCATCGACAACGGCCCGGGGATCCCCGCCGAGCTGCAGGAAACCATCTTCTTCCCCATGGTCAGCGGCCGCCCGGACGGTACCGGGCTGGGCCTGGCCATTACCCAGAACATCATCAGCCAGCACCAGGGCCTGATCGAATGTGACAGCCACCCCGGCCACACCACGTTCTCGATCTTTCTGCCACTGGAACAAGGAGCCACATCGACATGAGCCGTAGTGAAACCGTGTGGATCGTCGATGACGACCGTTCTATCCGTTGGGTCCTGGAAAAAGCCTTGCAACAGGAAGGCATGACCACGCAAAGCTTTGACAGCGCCGATGGCGTGATGAGCCGCCTGGCGCGCCAGCAGCCGGACGTGATCATCTCCGACATCCGCATGCCCGGCGCCAGTGGCCTGGACCTTCTGGCGCGGATTCGCGAACAGCACCCGCGGCTGCCAGTGATCATCATGACCGCGCACTCCGATCTGGACAGCGCTGTCGCGTCCTACCAGGGCGGTGCCTTCGAGTACCTGCCCAAGCCGTTCGATGTCGATGAAGCCGTCTCCCTGGTCAAGCGCGCCAACCAGCACGCCCAGGAGCAACAAGGCCTGGAAGTCGCTCCGACCCTGACCCGCACCCCGGAAATCATCGGCGAAGCACCGGCGATGCAGGAAGTGTTTCGCGCCATCGGCCGCTTGAGCCACTCCAACATCACTGTGTTGATCAACGGCGAGTCGGGTACCGGCAAGGAACTGGTGGCCCACGCCCTGCATCGTCACAGCCCTCGTGCGGCATCGCCGTTCATTGCGCTGAACATGGCGGCGATCCCGAAAGACCTGATGGAGTCGGAACTGTTCGGCCATGAGAAAGGCGCGTTCACCGGCGCCGCCAACCTGCGTCGCGGCCGCTTCGAGCAGGCTGATGGCGGTACGCTGTTCCTCGATGAAATCGGCGACATGCCGGCCGACACCCAGACCCGCTTGCTGCGCGTACTGGCCGATGGCGAGTTCTATCGCGTTGGCGGTCATGTGCCGGTCAAGGTTGATGTGCGCATCATCGCCGCCACTCACCAGAATCTGGAAACCCTGGTGCACGCCGGGAAATTCCGTGAGGACTTGTTCCACCGCCTCAATGTAATCCGCATCCATATCCCGCGCCTGTCGGACCGCCGCGAAGACATCCCGACCCTGGCCAAGCACTTCCTCAGCCGTGCCGCGCAAGAACTTGCCGTGGAACCAAAGCTGCTCAAGAGCGAAACCGAGGAATACCTGAAGAATCTGCCGTGGCCGGGCAACGTGCGTCAGCTGGAGAACACTTGCCGCTGGATCACGGTCATGGCTTCGGGCCGCGAAGTGCATATCGGCGACCTGCCACCTGAGCTGCTGAGCCTGCCGCAGGATTCGGCGCCAGTGACCAACTGGGAGCAAGCACTGCGCCAGTGGGCCGACCAGGCATTGGCACGCGGTCAGTCGAGCCTGCTCGACAGCGCCGTTCCGGCCTTCGAGCGCATCATGATCGAAACAGCCCTCAAACACACCGCTGGCCGTCGCCGTGATGCCGCCGTATTGCTGGGTTGGGGGCGCAACACCCTGACGCGCAAAATCAAGGAATTGGGCATGAAGGTCGATGGCGGGGATGATGATGAGGGGGATGAGGGCTAGTTTCACCGCTTGATTTTCATCGCTCTTGAGCTCCATTCGCGGGCACGCCTCGCTCCTACGGGATTACTGCCATTCAGGCCCCGTAGGAGCGAGGCTTGCCCGCGATGCTTTTAGGGGCCGGATGCACCGCCGCAATGCACCGTGAACCGCAATCGCGCACTGTGACCGCTCTGAAATCCAGTCTGCACTCGCAATCGAAGCCCTGCCGAAAAAACGCAAAAGCCCCGGATTACGGGGCTTTGCACATCACGACAGGGCTTTTTGTTTCAACTTATGAAAACCTGGCATGCCCCCTGCAATAGTCCATTCAGTGGTTCAGACCACTACCCAGTTTCGGGGACCTTGGTACAGGCAGGCCGGGGATTCCCCTCTTTACACCGGGCTCACACCGCACAAGCGACGAGCCCATCCCGTTTTGGGGTCCTTGGTACAGGCAGGCCGGGGATTCCCTCTTTACACCGGGTTCACGACGCCATGCGCGAACCCTCCCGTTTTGGGGACCTTGGTACAGGCAGGCCGGGGATTCCCTCTTTTATTGCTCCCGGAGATGGACCTCCAGCCGCCAGCGGTCATCGACCTCGCTACCGGCCCACTCACCCTGCAGGGGACGGGCCGCCACCACCGTCAGCAACAACCCCCCATCGCTCAACCGCACCCGCCAGTTCACGCTCTTGTCGTTAAGCTTGAGCTGACCTTGCTGCGCCTTGCCCTCGGCCTCGAACAACAACGCGACGCTGCCATCGACGATCTCGCCGTGGGTCTTGGGTTCGTTGTTGAACCACACCACCAGTGCGTCGCCCTTTACTTCGATTTGCTGCATGACGCTGGGGTCGGGCGTGGTCAGGCGACCGATCATCAGCCCCACCATCACCCCGACAATGGCCAGCGACATCATCACCCGCGGGAATAGTTTCGAACGCGAGTCGGCTTGCGGCGTAGAATGCCGCTCATCTTTACCTTCGGAGCCGTGCATGTTTCACGTCATCCTTTTCCAACCAGAAATTCCGCCGAATACCGGCAACGTTATCAGGCTGTGCGCCAACAGTGGCTGCCATCTGCATTTGATCGAGCCGCTGGGCTTCGAGATGGACGACAAGCGCCTGCGCCGGGCTGGCCTCGATTACCACGAGTATGCCACCCTGCAGCGCCACGCGGACCTTGCCAGCTGCCTGGAAAGCCTCGGTCATCCACGGGTGTACGCTTTTACCACCAAGGGCTCACGGCCATTTCACGATGCCAGTTTCGTCCCCGGTGATGCTTTTCTGTTCGGCCCGGAAAGCCGTGGCCTCCCCGCCGACGTGCTCGATGCCCTGCCCGCCGAACAGCGCTTGCGTCTGCCGATGCGTGAAGGCTGCCGCAGCCTGAACCTGTCGAATACCGTGGCGGTGGCGGTGTACGAAGCCTGGCGCCAGAACGACTTCAAATAACACCGCGACTGATCGTTCCCACGCTCTGGACTGCACCCCAAAGGTTGGACACAACCGATGGGGTGTTTCATGGGGAAGTAC
>NZ_RCOE01000185.1:1422-6630 GCF_004321495.1 Pseudomonas sp. Sample_10 | reverse complement strand
CAGCCCCGCGCGACGCCCAGGCCGAGGCGCGGATCAAGGAACACCTGACGCGCCAACCGGCGGCAGGTTATTTCATGACCCAGGCGATTCTGGTGCAAGAGGCGGCCATCAAAAGCCTCGACGAGCAGAACAAACAGCTGAGTGCGCAAGTCCAGACATTGCAGGCCGAGCTGCAACAGGCCAAGGCGCAGACGGCTGCACCGGCGCCGAGCAGCGGTGGATTTCTGTCGAGCATCTTTGGTGGCGGACACCGTGATCCTCAGCCTGTGCCCGCGCAACATCCGCCGGTGTCGAGTGGGGGCGGCTGGCGCGAGCCGGCGCGTCCTTCGTTCAACTCGCAACCGCCACAGCAAGGCTTTCCACAACAGGGCTATGCACCGCAGCAACAAGCGCCCGCAGCGGTCGGCGGCAGTTTTCTCGGTGGCGCGCTGAAAACCGCGGCCGGTGTCGCCGGTGGTGTAATGCTGGCGCAAGGCATCAGCAGCCTGTTCCAGCATAACCAGCAACCGCAGGAAATCGTCGAAGTGATCAAGGAAGAACCGGCCCAGGTCAACGACCAGGGCAACAACGGCTGGGGCGACGACCAGCGCATGGCCGGCAACGATTCCTACGACAACGACCAGGGCGGTTTCAGCGACGCTGACTACAGCGATGACAGTTCATCTTTGTTCGGCGGCGACGACGACTCCTTCGTCTGATAAATCTGTGGCGAGGGAGCAAGCTCCCTCGCCACATAGCCGATTATTCGCGGAACCTTCCTTTTGGCTGGCATACTGGGCAACTTTTCGGGCCTGGTGCCTGATCCTGTCTGCGCCCAAGGGGATGTGCGGTGAAAAAGATCGCTGTGTTCGCCGATGTCCAGAACCTCTACTACACCGTGCGTCAGGCCTATGGTTGTCACTTCAACTACGCCGCGCTGTGGGCTGATGTCAGCAAACAGGGCGAGATTGTCGAAGCCTATGCCTACGCCATCGACCGTGGCGACAGCAAACAGCAGCAGTTCCAGCAGATCCTGCGCAACCTCGGTTTCACCGTGAAGCTCAAGCCTTACATCCAGCGCAGCGACGGCTCGGCCAAAGGTGACTGGGACGTGGGCATCACCCTCGACATCATGGACGCCGCCGACCACGTCGACGAAATCGTGCTGGCCTCCGGTGACGGCGATTTCGATATGTTGCTCGAACGCATCATCAGCAAGCACGGGGTGCAAGCGGTGGCTTATGGCGTGCCGGGCCTGACCGCCAACTCGCTGATCCGCGCTGCCAGCCGCTACGTGCCGATCGAAGGCGCCCTGCTGCTCAAGAATTGATTTTTTACGGAGTTGAAACAGGTTTGGAACGCATTGCAGTCATCGACTTTGAAACCACCGGGATCTCCCCGAGCAGCAGTTGCCGGGCCACGGAAATTGCCGTGGTGATCCTTGAACAGGGGCGCATCGTCGAGCGTTACCAAAGCCTGATGAATGCCGGCGTGCGTGTCCCGGCCTTCATCGAACAGCTCACCGGCATCAGCAACGCCATGCTGCGCACTGCGCCATCGGCGGAGCAGGTGATGAACGAGGTCAATGAATTCGTCGGCATCACACCGTTGCTGGCGCACAACGCCGCGTTCGACCAGAAGTTCTGGGACTTCGAACTGGGGCGAATCAAACGTACGCGGTTGCAGAACTTCGCCTGTTCGCTGCTGCTGGCCCGCCGACTGATGCCCGCCGCGCCGAACCACAAACTCGGCACCCTCACCACGTTCGCCAACCTGCCGCACACCGGCAAGGCTCACCGGGCGATGGCTGATGCCGAGATGGCCGCCAACCTGACTGCGCATCTGGCTGAAGAGTTGCGGCACAAGCACGGGGTGCGGGAGTTGTCCCATGATTTGCTGTGCAAGTTGCAGAAAGTCCCGGCGGCGAAGGTCAACGAGCATCTCAAACGCCATCGCGGGTTCTAAATTCAACGCCACTGATCGTTCCCACGCTCCGCGTGGGAATGCAGCCCGGGACGCAGAGCGTCCCAAAGCGGACGCAGAGCGTTCATTGAGGCATTCCCACGCAGAGCGTGGGAACGATCTGATCAGGGTTTCCCTTCCAACTGCCCCAACGGCACGCGCTTTTCGATGGCGCTCGACAGCACAATCGAGGTCTTGCTGAACCCGAACGTGGCGATCCGGTTGATCAGCTCTTCCAGCTCCGGCATCGAACCCACTGCCGCTTGCATGATCACGCACGGGTCCCCGGTTACACGGTGGCACTCGGTCAATTGCGGAATTTTGATCAGGTCGTCGTAGGCCTTTTGATTGCCGTGCTGGTTCAGGCGCAGTTCGATCACGCACTGGATCGGCAAGCCAAGCTTGGCCATGTCGACTGTCGCCTGATAACCAGTGATCACGCCGCTGGCCTCGAGTTTGGCCACGCGCTCGGCCACGGCCGGGGCGGACAGGTTGACCTTGCGCGCCAGGTCCGCGTAGGACGCACGGCCGTTTTCCAGCAGGGCGCTGAGCAGCATGCGGTCGTACTTATCCATCGGGGCGACTCCTGGAAAAAAAGGCCGACTTTCGAAAACACGGTTTATAGCGCTCAACTCCGTGTTTTGAAAAGTGTACCGGCGCTTTAAACAAGTTTTGTAACTTATTTTTCGTCGTCGGCCTTTCTAAAATAGCCGTTCACTTGTCTTGCCTGTGAGTCGTCCCATGCCTGGCCTACGTCGTTTCCCTTTACCGCTGATCGCAGCCTTTTTCGCGTTGTACGTGATTTGGGGGTCGACCTATCTGGTGATCCGCATTGGCGTGGAGTACTGGCCGCCGTTGCTGCTCGCCGGGATTCGCTTCGTTATTGCCGGGACCTTGATGTACGCCTATTTACGCTGGCGCGGCGCACCGGCACCAACCTGGGCGCAATGGAAAGCTGCCGGGATCATCGGGATTTTGCTGCTGGCCTGTGGCAACGGTGCGGTCACTGTGGCGGAACACACCGGCGTTGCTTCCGGCGTCGCGGCGCTGGCGGTGGCGACGGTGCCGCTGTTTACCTTGCTCTGCGGATATTTCTGGGGCGCACGTAATACCCGTCTCGAATGGGCCGGGATTGTGCTCGGGATAATTGGCATCGCCATGCTCAACCTGGGGTCCAACCTGCAGTCGAGCCCCTTGGGTGCGGCGCTGCTGATTTTTGCAGCGGCCACCTGGGCCTTCGGGTCGGTGTGGAGCAAACACTTGCCGCTGCCTCAAGGCGCAATGGCCAGCGCCGTGGAAATGCTGGTGGGCGGTGTCGTGTTGCTGATCGCCAGCGCCGTCAGCGGGGAACACCTGGAAAAGCTGCCGCCGATTGAAGGTTGGGCTGCGTTGGCCTACTTGACCGTGTTCGGTTCGATCATCGCCTTCAACGCCTACATGTACCTGTTGAAGCATGTGCGTCCGGCGGCGGCCACCAGTTATGCCTACGTCAACCCGGCAGTGGCAGTATTGCTGGGGATTGTCTTCGTCGGCGAGACCATCGGTATCGAGGAAGCGCTGGCAATGGCGGTGATCATCAGCGCCGTGGTGCTGATTGGCCTGCCGCAGTGGCGCCGTACGCCAGAGCGGCCGGTGGTGGTGACGGCAGTACCGACAGAATCCCGTGTGAATTAGGGTAAACTGCGCGGCATTGCATCATGCTTTGCACACTTGCTTTGAACAACCCGCGCTGAATTTTCCTACGGTATTCCCATGACTTTCGCCACCCTTGGCCTGATCGAACCCTTGCTGCGCTCCCTTGAGACGCTCGGCTACCAGACTCCGACGCCGGTTCAGGCGCAAGCCATTCCGGCGGTGCTGGCCGGTCGCGACCTGATGGCCGCTGCCCAGACCGGCACCGGCAAGACCGCCGGTTTCGCGCTGCCGCTGTTGCAACTGCTGGCGATGGAAGGGCCGAAAGTCACTGCCAATTCGGTCCGCGCGCTGATCCTGGTGCCGACCCGCGAGCTGGCCGAGCAGGTGCACGAAGCCGTGCGCCAGTACGCCGAAAACCTGCCGTTGCGCACCTACGCGGTATACGGCGGCGTCAGCATCAACCCACAAATGATGAAGCTGCGCAGCGGCGTCGACCTGCTGGTGGCGACCCCGGGCCGCTTGCTCGACCTGTTTCGCCAGAACGCGCTGAAGTTCAACCAGCTGCAAACCCTGGTACTGGACGAAGCCGACCGCATGCTCGATCTGGGCTTTTCCGAAGAGCTGGCGAACATTTACCGCGCGCTGCCGAAGAAACGTCAGACGCTGTTGTTCTCCGCGACCTTCTCCGATGACATCCGCCTGCTGGCCGGGCAGATGCTCAACGACCCGCTGAGCATCGAAGTCAGCCCGCGCAACGTCGCAGCCAACACTGTTAAGCAGTGGATCGTGACGGTGGACAAAAAGCGCAAGCCGGAACTGTTCGTGCACCTGATGCGCAAGGGCAAGTGGAAGCAAGTGCTGGTGTTCGCCAAGACCCGCAACGGCGTGGACGCGCTGGTGGAAAAACTTCAGGGTCTGGGCATCAACGCCGACGGCATCCACGGTGACAAACCCCAGGCGACCCGTCAGCGTGCACTGGATCGTTTCAAGGCGAGTGAAGTGCAGATCCTGGTCGCGACAGACGTCGCAGCCCGTGGCCTGGACATCGAAGACTTGCCGTTGGTGGTCAACTTCGACTTGCCGATTGTCGCTGAGGACTACATCCACCGCATCGGCCGTACCGGCCGCGCGGGCTCGACCGGCGAGGCGATTTCCCTGGTGTGTGCCGATGAGGTCAATCTGCTGTCGGCCATCGAGATGTTGACCCGTCAGACCTTGAAGCGTCAGAACGAACCTGACTTCGAACCCGAGCACCGCGTGCCGGACACCGATGCCAGTGGCCAGGTGATCAAAAAGCCGAAGAAACCGAAGAAGCCAAAGGCTTCGGGTGGTGGCGGCAAGCGCAATCTTGGCAAGTGGGTGGACAGCGGGGAAGTTGCTCCAGCGGAACCTTCGATCAAGCCTGTGCGAAAAGTCCCGGTGTTCAATACCGGGCCGCGCAAGCGTAAGCCTTGACCCTGTAATGATCGTTCCCACGCTCTGCGTGGGAATGCCTCTACGGACGCTCCGCGTTCGGCTTGAAAAGGGACGCAGAGCGTCCCAGGCTGCATTCCCACGCAGAGCGTGGGAACGATCAAGGAACGATCAAGGAACGATCAAGGAACGATCAAGGAACGATCAAGGAACGATCAA
>NZ_RCOE01000185.1:0-1412 GCF_004321495.1 Pseudomonas sp. Sample_10 | reverse complement strand
GGAACGATCAAGGAACGATCAAGGAACGATCAAGGAACGATCAAGGAACGATCAAGAAGATGCTTAACCCTTGCGCCGCAACCACTCCACCATCCCGATCCCCGCCGCCCGTCCACTGGCGAAACACGCGGTGAGCAGATAGCCGCCCGTCGGCGCTTCCCAGTCCAGCATCTCTCCGGCGCAAAACACCCCAGGCATTTGCTTGAGCATCAAGCGCTCATCCATCGCTTGGAACAACACACCACCGGCACTGCTGATGGCTTCGTCCAATGGCCGCGTTTTCACCAGTGTCAGCGGCAATGCCTTGATGGCGTTGGCCAGCAGGGCTGGATTGGCGAAGGTTTCGGCGGTGGTCAATTCTCGCAATAGCGCCGCTTTCACCCCGTCGATGCCCAACTGACTGTGCAGATGCTTGGCCATCGACCGCGAGCCACGGGGTTTGCTCAGGGCTGCCTGAACTTTATCCACAGGCCGGCCGGGCAACAGATCGATGTGGATGGTTGCCGAACCGTGCAGGTTGATCGCCTCGCGAATCGGCGCCGACAGGGCGTAGATCAAGCTGCCCTCGATGCCGGTGGCGGTAATCACACATTCGCCGAGCCGTGGCACGTCGTCGTTGAGGCCGATAGCGATGTTTTTCAGCGGGGTGCCGGCGAATTTGCTGACCATCAACGCGCTCCAGGCCTGCACCTCGAAGCCGCAATTGCTCGGTTGTAAGGGCGCCAGTCCGACACCGTGCTGCTCCAGCGCCAGCATCCACGCGCCATCCGAACCGAGGCGCGACCAACTGCCGCCGCCGAGGGCGAGCAGGGTCGCATCGGGTGTCAGGCTTTTATCGCCATCGGGGCTGGAAACGTTCAGGCTGCCGTCGGCATTCCAGCCGAGCCAGCGGTGACGGGTGTGGATAACTACACCACTGTCGCGCAGGCGTTTGAGCCAGGCGCGCAACAGCGGCGCGGCTTTCATGTCGGTGGGAAATACCCGGCCGGAGCTGCCGACGAAGGTGTCGATGCCCAGTTCATGAATCCACTGGCATAGCTGATCGGCGCCAAAGCCACGCAGCAACGGCGCCATGTGCGGTGCGCGTTCGGCATAGCGCGAGAGGAACGCCGGGTAGGCTTCGGAGTGAGTGATGTTCATGCCACCGACACCGGCCAGCAGAAATTTCCTGCCTACCGAGGGCATGCCGTCGTACAGGTCGACCTTGACCCCGGCCTGGCTCAACACTTCGGCCGCCATCAGCCCGGCAGGGCCGCCGCCGATGATGGCGACTTGATAAGAGGAAGAGGTCGAGGATCGAGTCATGGAGAGCGCTGCGGTCTGACGGAATGAAGGCGGGCATTCTAGCAGCCCCGCCCCCTGTAGATACTCTGTTCACGGTCAAGCTTTCGCGAGATGTTTTTCGCTAAAAA
>NZ_RCOE01000215.1:0-6665 GCF_004321495.1 Pseudomonas sp. Sample_10 | reverse complement strand
TGAAGCTGGCGCCGAGGTCAGCCTGGCGATTGCCGGTGTCGCCGCCGACAGCCTGAGCTCGATGATCCCCGGCCTGCTCGGCGCCGGGCAGGCGCAGGGCATGTTGAACGGTCAGCGCCAGCGCTTGATGGAGCAGATCGGCAGCGATCTGAACAACACGCTGCTCTACGTCTATCGCGACCTGTCGGATGAAGAGCTGGAAGAGTTCGCCACGTTTGCCGAATCGGCAGAAGGCAAGGCGTATTACCAGGCAGCACTGGCGGCGATCAAGGCCGGGTTGGCGGTGGGGCAGAGTACGTCGAATCTCGGCCAGTGATTTGTGGCGCCTGACAAACCGTAATCGCGGGCAAGCCCGCCCCCACAATTGACCGCGTTCTCCTGTGGGAGCGGGCTCGCCCGCGATGAGGCCATAAGGACCGCTAAAGATTGCGCCCCTTGATCCGCTTGCTCAAGAAACCGAAATACTCCCCGCGCAACACCAGCGCCTCATTCGCCAGATGATGCCGCGCCTCGGGCAACATCAATACCTGCGGCCGGTCGAACTTTGCCCGTAATACCTCAAGGTTGTGCTGCCAATCCACGGTCATGTCCGCCTGACCCTGCACAATCAAAGGCCGACGGTTGCTGCCCGGCGCCGCTTCGATGCGTTTGATCCACTGCGCCAGCGCCCCGACCCAGGCGGTTGGCAGACGTAGCGGTTGCAAGGGATCGGCCTGCAGGAACGGTAGAAAATCCGGATCGCTGGAGTTCTCACTGAAGCGCCGCGCAATCGCTTTGACGAATGGCCGGAGCAAGTAATAGCTGAAATGCGACCAGCCCCACGCTCGCGGCCGCACCAGCGGCGCCAATAGAATCACCTGCCCTTGCGCCGGGCTGTTCGCCCCGGCATTCAACACATGGTCGATCACGATCGCCCCACCGGTGCTCTGCCCGCACAGGTGCCACGGTTGCGGCAGGTCGAGGGATTGCGCTTCGGCAAACAGCCCTTGCAAGGTGTCCTGGTACTCGGCGAAATCCTTGATGCTCGCCCGCTCGCCACTGGACAGACCATGTCCGGGCAGGTCGCAGGCGATCACCGCAAATTGCTGATCGAGCGCCCACTCGATCACATGGCGATAGAGCCCGGTGTGATCGTAAAAACCATGAAAGACAAACAGGGTCGCTTTCGCCTGCTGCGGCCACCAGACCTGGCTGACCACCTCATAGCCGTCGACTTGAAAACGCCCCAGGCCGCGGCGCACGTCGCGCGACGAAAAATCCAGTCCGTAAAATCGCTGATAGGCCTGCGCCTGCGCTGACAACGGCTGACCTTCAGCCAGTGGCCGCAGGCTGGCGCGCAGATCGTTGGGGTCGAAAGTGGCGGGCATGAACGATTCCATTACCTGAAACGGACTTTATGGACCTGCGATATTCATCTGTCGCAGCAAGCATGGCAAGCTAGCCGACCTTCGAGGATTGAACCGATGCGCTCGCCCGTTCGTGCCACCCTGTTTGTCAGCCTGCTGACCCTGCTCTGCGCCGCAGTGCTGTGGGCGGCTTACGACTGGTTCCAGGGGCGCTACCTGCGCGCATTCAGCGAACACACCGCTGTGTTCTCCGGCGACCCGCTGCGTTTACCCGACACCCTTGCCGGACCGGGCGCCATCCGTCTGGTGCATTTCTGGGACCCGGCCTGCCCGTGCAACGTCGGCAATCAACAACACCTCAGCGAACTGGTTGAACAGTACGTACCAAAAGGCGTTGAATTCTATGCGGTGCAAAAAACCGGCAGCCACGGACAACTGCCGAGCAACCTGAGCAGCCTGAAAACACTGACCATCCTGCCCGGCTCCGAACAAGTCCCCGCCAGCCCTGCCGTGGCGATTTGGGACCGCACCGGCAAACTGGCGTACTTCGGCCCTTACAGCGAAGGCCTGACTTGCAACTCGAGCAACAGTTTTATCGAGCCGATCCTGCAAGCGTTAAACGAAGGTCGCGCAGTGAGTGCCACGCACACACTGGCCGTTGGGTGTTACTGCCCGTGGCCTGCCACTACGACTCAGTAGCGACAAACGCCGCAATACGAATCCCTCCTACGGGCGATGCCTGTTTACGGTGAGCCGTGTTAAACAGTGGCACCAGGGATTTGCTGCCACCATAACAACAAGGAGTCACCATGAAACGTAGCCTGACCGCACTCGGTTTGTTGGTCGTCGCAATCGCTGCCGCTGGCGGCTGGTACGTCTACAGCAAGCAGCCGACACGTCAGGGCATGGTGGAGCTGCAACACCTGCAAGGCTCGGTCACCGTACGTTACGACGAGCGCGGCATCCCGCACATCCGCGGCGAAAACGAAACCGATCTGTACCGCGCGCTTGGCTACGTCCACGCCCAGGATCGACTGTTCCAGATGGAAGTCCTGCGGCGCCTCGCCCGGGGGGAGCTGGCGGAGGTGCTGGGGCCGAAGCTGCTCGACACCGACAAATTGATGCGCAGCCTGCGCATTCGCGAACGTGCCGAAACCTACCTGGCCAATCTGGACCAGCAATCACCGGCCTTCATCGCCATGCAAGCCTATCTGGACGGTATCAACCAGTATCAGGACAGCCATGCAAAACCCGTGGAGTTCGATGTTCTGGGTATCCAGAAGCGCCCGTTTACCGCCCAGGACACCATCAGCATCGCCGGCTACATGGCCTACAGTTTTGCCGCAGCGTTCCGTACCGAACCGCTGCTGACCTACGTACGCGATCAACTCGGCTCGCAATACCTGAACGTTTTCGACCTCGACTGGCAGCCCAAAGGCGTGCTGGCCAAGCAACACAACGCCGCCGCACCAACCCTCGCCAACGCGGACTGGAAAGACCTCAACGCCCTCGCCCGCCTCAGTGAGCAAGCCTTGGCCGACAACGGCCTGCCGCAATTCGAGGGCAGCAATGCCTGGGTGGTCGCCGGCAATCACACCAAAAGTGGCAAGCCGCTGCTGGCCGGCGATCCGCATATCCGTTTCTCCGCGCCGTCGGTGTGGTACGAGGCGCACCTCTCGGCACCGGGTTTTGACCTGTACGGCCACTATCAGGCCCTGATGCCTTTCGCCTCGCTGGGCATGAACCGTGATTTCGGCTGGAGCATCACCATGTTCCAGAACGACGACCTGGACTTGATCGCCGAGAAGGTCAACCCGGACAACCCCAATCAGGTCTGGTATCGCGGCAAGTGGGTTGATCTGGTGAGCAGCGAACAGCAGATCGCGGTGAAGGGCCAGGCACCGGTCTCCCTGGTATTGCGCCAGTCGCCCCACGGCCCGATCGTCAATGATGCGCTGGGCAACAGCGTCGGCAAAACGCCGATCGCCATGTGGTGGGGGTTCCTGGAAAGCCAGAACCCGATTCTCGAAGGTTTCTATCAGCTCAATCGCGCCGACACCCTGGCCAAGGCGCGCAGCGCGGCCGCCAAGGTCCAGGCGCCCGGCCTGAACATCGTCTGGGCCAACGCCAAGGGTGATATCGGCTGGTGGGCGGCGGCGCAGCTGCCCAAGCGGCCTGCCGGCGTAAAGCCTTGGTTCATTCTCGACGGCAGCAGTGCCGAGGCGGACAAGGACGGTTTCTACCCGTTCAGCGCCAACCCGCAGGAAGAAAACCCGGCAAGGGGCTATATCGTCTCCGCCAACTTCCAGCCAGTGTCGGCGACAGGCATGGAGATTCCCGGTTACTACAACCTGGCCGACCGTGGTCAGCAGCTCAATCAACAGCTCGGCGACAAGGCCATCAAGTGGGATCTCGATGCCAGCCAGAAACTGCAACTGGGCACCACCACCGGCTACGGCCAGCGTCTGTTGGCACCGCTGCTACCGGTGCTGCGCTCGGTAGTGACGGATCCTGCCGAACTGAAACTGGTGGGGCAACTGGCGCAATGGAAGGGCGATTATCCGCTGGAGTCCACCAGCGCCACCGTGTTCAACCAGTTCCTGTTCAACCTTGCCGATGCGGCGATGCACGATGAGCTGGGCAATGATTTTTTCGAGACGCTGCTGTCGACCCGAGTGATCGACGCTGCACTCCCGCGCCTGGCGGCCAATCCGGATTCGCCGTGGTGGGATAACCGCAACACACTCGGCAAGGAAACCCGGGCCGACACGGTCAAGGTTGCCTGGCAAGCGAGTATCGCCCACCTCAAGGCCACCCTTGGAGCGGACTTCGCGCAATGGCAGTGGGGCAAGGCGCACACGCTGACCCATGGCCATCCGCTGGGGCAGCAGAAACCGCTGGACCGGATCTTCAACGTCGGCCCGTTCGCGGCACCCGGCAGCCATGAAGTGCCGAACAACCTGTCGGCCAAGATCGGCCCGGCACCCTGGCCGGTCACCTATGGCCCGTCGACCCGCCGCCTGATCGACTTCGCCGACCCGACCCACAGCCTGACAATCAATCCGGTTGGGCAGAGTGGCGTGCCGTTCGACAGTCATTTCGATGATCAGGCCGATGCGTATGTCGAAGGGGTTTACTACCAGGCGCACCTCACTGATGAAGAGGTGACGGCCAATACCCGCAGCACCTTGAAGCTGTTGCCGGCGCGCTCAAAGCAATAGCGGTTGATTGATTGAGCGGACGCCTTCGCGGGCAAGCCGAGCTCCTACGGGATATTGAATGGCGTAAATCCCGTAGGAGCTCGGCTTACCCGCGAAGAGGCCCTTGCTTACACCATCGCCGCAAAGTTCAGCCTGAACTGCTGCGGTGTCACCCCCAACCTGCGATTGAACACGCTGCGCATGTGCTGGGCATCGCGAAAGCCGCACTGCCAGGCCACGGTCTTGAGCGGTGCCCGTGTGCTCTCGAGCATCACCCGCGCGGCATCCACTCTCGCCCGCTCAACGAACTCGGCGGGGGTGATTTTCGCTTCCTTGGCGAACACCCGGGAAAAGTTGCGCGCGCTCATGTTGGCGGCATTGGCCAGATCGGCGATGGTCAGGTCGCCCGTCAGATTGGCCAGCACATAATGCTGGACCATCGCCACCGCCGACGTCGGTTCGGCGTGAGGGGTCAGGAACGGACTGAATTGTGATTGCCCCCCGGAGCGCTGGGTGAACACTACCAATCGCTTTGCCACGTTCAGTGCCACTTCCGGTCCGTGATCACGTGCCAGTAAATACAGCGACAGGTCGATGCCCGCCGTCACGCCGGCCGAGGTGTAGAGTTCGGCGTCCTGTACGTACAAACGATCGGCTTCGACCCGGGTCGACGGACACAATGCCGCCAGCGCCGCCGCATCGCCCCAATGTGTCGTCACCGTCCGCCCTTCCAGCAAACCGGCCCGGGCCAGCATGAACGCACCGTTGCAGATCGACCCAAAGCGTTGCGCCAACGCGCAGGCATCTCGCAGCCAGGCATTGAACGCGACGCCAAAATCCATCAATGGCAACTGCGGACCACCGGCCACCAGCAGCAAATCGTAAGCCTGTGACGCTTTGCTGAAATGCCGATGGGCGTTCAGCGCCAGGCCATTCGAACACGCCATCACCCCGTGCTCCACGCCGATCACTTCCAGTCGATAGTGATCTTCGGGCGCCAGAAAGCGATTGGCCTCGCAGAACACATCCATAGGACCGGTGACATCCAGCGACTGAACGCCGGCGAACACCACGATGGCGACGGTTTTACTCATGGTTCGAAACGCCTGTATGGATCACGCTTACTGTGGCAAGAGAGCTTGCTCGCGCTCGACTGCGCAGCAATCGCAAAATCGCCGGATACGATACACCTGTATCTCGGTCGCAGATTTGGGGGCTGCTTCGCAGCCCAGCGGGAGCAAGCTCCCTCGCCACAAAAGCACGGCTACCGCGACCAACCCTAGCCAATCCGGGTCCAACAAGCGAGGCTGGCGCGATATGCATGCTCATTGGCAAGGATCGCAGCCACGCTTCGATTGTTCGCTTGAGGGGCCGCGGACAGACTTGAATCCTCAGCGCCGCCACGGCGCTCACTGTGAGGAATCGTCCATGAGCACCACCATCGCCGGGATCAAAATCCCCGACAGCGCACTGGTCAAAGCAACCACCGAATACATCCGCGACATCGAATCCGACCTGCTCTACCACCACTCGCGCCGGGTGTTTCTGTTCGGCGCGCTGAGCGGTGAGCGCAAGCAACTGGCCTACAACCCGGAGCTTCTGTATGTCGGCGCGATGTTCCATGACCTGGGGCTGGTGGAAGGTTACCGCAGTGACAACGAACGCTTCGAAGTCGATGGCGCCAACGCGGCGGCGGCGTTTCTCAAGCCATACGGGCTGAGCGAAGACGATATCGAGCAAGTCTGGTTGTCGATTGCCCTGCACACCACGCCGGGCGTACCGCAGCACTTGCGGCCGACCGTGGCGCTGGTGACTGCCGGCGTCGAGATGGACGTGCTGGGGATGGACTACGCGGCGTTTTCCACTGAGCAGCGCGAAGCGGTGGTGCATGCGCATCCGCGGGGCGAGGGATTCAAGGAGTGCATCATCTGCGCCTTTGCCGACGGTTTGCGTCATCGCCCGCAGACGACGTTCGGCAACGTGAAGACCGATGTGCTGGTGGATCAGGAGCCAGGGTTCAAGCCGATGAACTTCGTCGAGGTCATCCGCAAATCCCCTTGGATTGCCTGACCGCACATGATCGTTCCTACGCTCTGCGTGGGAATGCAGCCCGGGACGC